>DASXSW010000495.1:0-5880 GCA_036505755.1 Binatia bacterium
TTAAACGTCTCTCTCTTCTCGCGAAGATCTTGCAAGAGGGTATCGAAGGACTTCTTGTTTAAAACCCTATCGAACTGAGAACGGTAATTATTGACCAAACTGATACCCTCGACGATAACATCGTATACTCGCCATCCCGTCTGGCTCAAATAGAGCTTATAATCCACGCTGTACTCGCTGCCATCTTTCAATCTCGTCTTGGTATTGATCTGGAGATTCTCACCGTCGCGGATTTCTCTTACATATTGAATCTTGGCATCACCGTTCTTTTCCAAAGTTGCCATATAGCTATGTTCCAAGAAATCTACGAAAAGCGGCGTAAATTCTCCCAAACGGTCTTTATATCTGCGCGCATTGTCCCCAAGCGAACGCCGCGACATTTCTGGAAAGTCAAAAAGTTGCTGCAGGACAGCCCGCACGAGTTTTCTTCGTTGAAACAAGTGCTCATCACCCGCCAACTTCGGATCGGTTAATACCTGCTGCACGCTCGCGAGGTTCGTTTTCAAATACTCGAGCGCTGGCGATTCCGCACAGAGAGGCCGAGAAAAAGCCATTGCAAGCAAAAAAACAGAGAGCCACAAAACATCAACGAATCTTTTCTTCATCGTATCTTTGTTTCTTCTGGAAACTGTTAACGCAAATACTCCCGGTATCTCTATGTGACCAAGTGTCACGCACCTATTAGAGAGTCGATAGAGCAACACCGATGCCGGACCTACTGGATGCACTAATGCTCGTGGCTGGACACGCAAGTTTTAAGAAGTCGTGTGCCGAGGCGGGTCTGGATGCCCTCATCTCCCGACCATTAGACGATTAAGGACAGCCTAGCCCGTCCTCATTTCAAGGTCCTGGTCAAAAGCAGAAGATAGCGACAGGGGAGGAAATAGCGAGACAGGGAATTGAATTCAATCTCAGGCTAATAATCCGGTTTCCCACTCGACGAATACCTGTCGCCTTCCGTCGCAAATCTCACTTTTCTCTACCACCGCCCGCGTGATACATAACGAATGATGTATGCGATGAAGATAGCGGGTGTCTTATCAATCCTAGTACTGCTTGCTGTTGCAGTCATAGCCCAGGCGCAGCAGCCAACGAAAGTCCCGCGGATAGGATACCTAAGTGCTACCTCCCCTTCCGCTAACGTGGGCCGCATCGAGGCATTCCGGCTAGGTCTGCGCGAGCTTGGGTACGTGGAGGGAAAAAACATTGTCATTGAGTGGCGATATGCAGAGGGAAAATTTGATCGGCTGCCCGCGCTCGTGTCCGAGCTAGTGCGTCTCAAGGTAGACGTCATCGTCACGTCTGGTCCGCAATCAACCCGCGTCGCCAAGGAAGCAACTGTTACGATTCCCATAGTGATGGGGTTTGATCCCGATCCTGTTGGGGGCGGGTTCGTCGCCAGCCTTGCGCGTCCGGGCGGGAACATTACTGGACTATCCACTCTTTCCCCGGAGCTGAGCGGAAAACAACTGGAGCTTCTGAAGGAGATCGTTCCTAAGCTGTCCCGCGTGGCTGTCGTCGGAGACTCGAACGAACCAGGCAACGCACAAGCGTTAAAAGAGGTTGAACTCGCTGCCGGGGCGTTCAAGGTACAACTTCAATACCTAGACGTCCTAAACCTCAAGGACATTGAGCACTCATTCCAATCCGCAAGTAAGCAGCGGGCTGGCGCAGTCCTTGTGCTGGCAGGCCCCGTCATGGCTGCTCACCGAACAGAAGTAGTCAACCTGGCGGCAAAGAACCGGCTCCCAGCGATGTACTTTAGATCGGATTTTGTCGAAGCCGGCGGGCTCATGACCTACAGCGTGAACTACAACGACTTGGCCCGCGGCGCCGCAACGTACGTGGACAAGATTCTCAAAGGCGCCAAGCCCGCCGATCTGCCCGTGGAGCAGCCGAAGAAGTTCGAGCTGATCATCAATCTTAAAACGGCGAAGCAGATCGGCCTAACGATTCCGCCGAATGCGCTGGCGCGAGCTGATAAGGTGATCAAGTGAGCAAAGAAATCGAAGGGTGATGCTAGGATGGAATTGAATTCTCCATCAATCCATTCCTAACGTTGCTTATCACGTCCGCGTTATGAAGGGCGCGCGCCTGTGTTGCGTGTTCGCTAGAGGAGCGGCAACTGCGGCTTGGTTGTCTGGCTAGGTGTAACAGGTTGAATGCACTCCGCCGTATCATTCTCAGGTGAATTGACGAGCGTCGAAACCTCGTGAGCTTCCATCAACTCTGAGGGCCATGGCCGCAACACGGCGGCGAGAATCATCGGCTGGTCGCCAAAGCTCTCCTCCAGCCACTGCCTCCCCATGTCCTTATCGTAGATCACCGGCATTCGGCTGTGGATTGGCCGCAATAACGCATTCGCTTCCGTCGTGATGATCGTGAAGGAGTAAAGCTCCTTATCGCCAGCCGGGTCTCGCCAATAATCCCACAGTCCGGCAAAGGCGAATGGCACACAGCTTTTGAGGTGAATCCACATCGGGACCTTGCGGTTGCCCTCTCTGCGCCACTCGTAAAACCCATCGGCAGGAACTAAACATCGCCGTCTCGCAACGAGCTGCTTGAACGAAGGTTTTTCCAGCAAGGTCTCGGCACGAGCGTTGATCATACTTTGTCCGATTGAACTGTCTTGCGCCCACGATGGAACCAAACCCCAACGCATCGGCCTGACCTCGTTGCAGCCTTCATGGCGAACGATTACGGGGACCTCCTGCGATGGCGCGAGATTGTAGCGAGGACCAAAGTCAGCAAGATTGCCGTTAAGGTTCCAAAGAGCCTTTAGCTCGCGGTACTGAAATGAAGCACCAAAGCGACCACACATAAAATGGTTTACTCTTCCTACGCAAGATACTGACTCACATTGATTTCGCAACCCGAAAGTAAGAGAACCCAGTTACGGAAGCAATCATGCCGAGGGGGGGAGAAAAAGAAAAAAAGAGGTAGAAACTATCCGTAGGAGCAATATTCTGGTAATCAAATTTTAGATAGGGACGGCCTCGCTCCAAGGGGACTGTTACCACACTAGATAAATGAAATATGCTTGGCTTTTAGAAATCCGAGGACTCATACTTGTCTTTTCAGCACTCTGGTTAGTTGGCACTTCCGTTATCTTATTTACCTCCACCGGAGGTATCTGGGCTGACTTTCTCTGGCTCTATACTTTCGTTGCGGTCATCCCAGTGATTTTGGTCAACGCCATTTGCTGGATAATAAGAATCTGATGACCTCGACTCGTCGCGCAGATCGAGTTCACTGATGCTCAAATTAGGACACTACCGTTCGTTCAATTTGGATTAGAATCTTGCCTTTTCGCACGCCCGACAGAAGGTCTAGCGCAACGACCACCCAAAGTTGTGTCGTGTCTACTGACGGCTTTCAAGAGCTTTGTCGCATCCGGATACGTCAAAACCTTGCTTCCTTCTCTGGAGCCTTCAGCTTTTTACCACCGAATACGACATTTCTTGCCCTGCAGCTCACTCCATAGCTCTATTGAGCATAGCGGTGAGGACGCGGAGGTAGCTGTTCACGGGGAGAGACGAGACGCCACGCTTGCGGCTCCCTACTATAAAACCGCAAGGAGCTGTGGTGTAATCTGGTGAAGGTTGTACAATCCGAAATTAGGGATAGGTTAAATCCAGCGGCTTGCAAAAGGACGCGAAGCGCATGATGGAAAAAGTCTTCGCGGTGAAAACGATGACAGAGAAATACTACCGACTATGACTTTACAAATTAAAACTCAAGGAGGTTTACCATGGCTCGTGATGCACAAAACGGACATACGCTGTCAGTTCGAGAGCGCGATCGCAGGTATTCGAATATCCGAGAGCGCCTGCGCGAGAATGGAGTGGACTGTGCCATCGTCAACGGCAGCAATCTTTTCTACCTGAGCAATGGGATTGCAGGCGAGCTCTACGGCTTGCTTCCAGCCGGCGACATCCCGTTGACCGTCGTCGTCAACCGCCGCCATCTGATTGATATTTCCCCGAGCGTCTTGCTCGATTCTCAGGAGTGGGTGAGTGATGTAAGACCCGGTTCCGATGCGGCTGCTGTCGTCGAGAGAATCAAAGAACTCGGTTTGGATGAGGCTACGATCGGACTTGCCGGGAGTCTCGATTATCGTTTTCACAACCGACTGAAGGCGTCGCTGTCAGCGGCCAAGGTTGTCGACGTGTCGGATATCTTCACCGATGTGCGCACCATCAAAAGCGATGAAGAAAACGCGATGATCGACCAGGCCAACAGGATCTTCGATAGCGCCATCCGGAGGATTCACGAAGTGGCCCGGCCGGGCATGTCGGGAAGAAAGGTAGTGGAGGAAGGAATCGGGGCGATGTGGGAAGCCGGAGGAGATCTCGAATCGACGCTATCCTTTAATTTCGGCCCGGTGCCGGCACAGAATCCGATTTTGGCGGACCTCTGCATGACACGCAAGATCGAGAAGGGCGATATCGGAACTCTCACGGCTCACTCGATCTTCGGTGGCTACGCTGGACACAGCGATCAAGAGATCTGCTTCGGCGAGCCGAAGCCGGTTCATCAAGAAATGTTCCGGGCTGTGACCAGTATCAGAAATGCGGTGCTGGCGCAGGTGAAGGATGGCGCGACCCAACGCGATCTCATCGACGCCTACCGGAAAGCCTGCAAAGAGACTGGTTTCAAATCATCTCCTCATTCGCAGATTCATCAGTACGGCATCGACGTGCCGGAGTTTCCGGGACCCGGATACAGAATTCCCGATCCGAAACCGGAGGCCGGCGGATTAGGCGGCGCCGGAAATTACGTCCTGAAAAGCGGCATGATTTACAGCATATCGCCCACGGTGGTAAACAACGAGGGTTCTGACACATTGCTCGGCGGCACTTCTCTAGTCGTTACGGAGAACGGCTACAGAAATCACGGCGAGCGTAAGGTCGAAATGCTCGTGGTGGCGTAGGGGGGAACTTACTTCGCCGTGGGCCATACCGGCAGTTTTCAAGGCGATCCGGCGGCGGCTTCGGCGATAGCGCATTTGCCAACTGGATTTATGAGCGGGCGCGCCAAAAGGGTTTGCGCCAGGAATGGAATTTTCACTAAGCTGCTAGCCAGCTTTTAGCAAAAAGCCAATCATTTCTTGACGAGCAATTTCTTAAAATAGCGCCAGTCCGGATGTTCTCCCTTGACCGCGTCGACTTTGCGCGTGCGGTTGCGCCAGCGGGTGCTGTACTCTTCGATGTCCCTCTGCGGAATCGGTTTCGGAGTTCCGATGGCGTACGCCATATAGTTCAATCGGGCCAACTCGAAAACGTTCAAAGTGATCAGCGTCGCGTCCTGGACACTGACGCCGGCGGTGGTCATGCCGTGACCAAGCAAGAGGCAGGCGTTTTTATTGCCCATGGTCTGCATAAAGTCCTGGCCCAGCTCGTCATTGATGATCGTCACGCTGCGCCCGTAGAGTGGAATGCCTTCGAGGAGCAGTTTTAGTCCCGGCGGGTTGTAAGCGGCGTATATCGGCAGCAGCGGCCGTTCGGAAGCGGTTAGAGCGACAACCCAATCGGGATGCGTGTGAATGACGCTCATGACTTCCGGCCGGGCTCGGTAGACCGCCAGATGCATGGCGGTTTCCTGCGGCGCGTCTTTGCCCTTGTCGGCCTTCAGTACGTTTCCTTTCATATCGATGGTAATGATGTCTTTCTCAGTGGCAAATTCGAGCCCCTCTTCCGCGGGACCCTTCGACTTGATCAAGATTCGATCCGTGCCGGGAATGCGCGCGCTGACGTGGCCGAAAGCGCCTCGCGTCACGCCGCGGTCGCCCATGATCCGGCAGGAGAACATCACCTCGTTCGTTAGCTGTTTGATCATTGCGCGCTCGGCTGGTTTTGCCATGGCTGTTTCATTTCCTCC
>DASXSW010000496.1:0-3374 GCA_036505755.1 Binatia bacterium
GGAGCAGCCAAGTTTTCATTGGCCACCGGCACGATCCCCTTGCGATCTTTGCCCGTGCTCTCGGCGATGAGTTGCTCCGCCCACGCGGGAAAAGCGGCCAGCGACGGCGAGCAAAGAAATGTGACTTTGTCCCGTTTTACCAGCGTCAATTCTCCCAGAGCCGCGCCAAGGATCAGGCCCGGATTGTCAGCGTCAGCCACGCTGGCACCACAGGCCTGGGACATGCGCCGTGCGTGCGCAAGAATCTCGCCGACATCGACGCCAATCAAAGCCGCCGGTACCAAACCGAAAACCGTCAGCGCCGAATAACGGCCGCCGACGTCATCGGGTGCATTGAAGGTGGCGCGGAAGTTTCTTTCCTTGGCGAGTTTTTCTAGCGGCGTTCCCGGATCGGTGATGGCGACAAAGTGCGTTCCAGGGCTGCCAGTGATTCGTTTCAGCTTGTCCCAAAAATAATAGAAGAAGGAATTGGTTTCCGTGGTCGTGTCGGATTTGCTCGATACCAAGAAAATCGTCCGCGTCAAATCGATCCCTGCCTCGACTGCCTTGACAGCCGCAGGATGCGTGCTGTCAAGCACCTGCAATTTGGGGTAACCCGCGGTGTTGCCGAAGGTCTGCTGAAATACCTCCGGCGCCAAGCTTGATCCGCCCATGCCGAGCAACACGACGTGCTTGATGCCGTCCGCCTTTACCTGGTCGGCGAAGGCGCGCAGCCCGGCGACTTGTTTTTCCATGCGCTCGGGCAATTCGAGCCATCCCAAGCGATCGGTTAATTCCGGTTGCGGCTCCTTCGACCAGAGCGTGTAGTTTTTTTGCCACACGCGGCTGGCGAACTGCGCCGCTTGCCAATCCTTCACGCGACGATTCACCCGGCGCTGGTATCGTCCGATATGGAGTTCCAGTCGATCCAATTGGACGCCGCCGATCATCGACTTGCGCTTTTTTTCCAGCGCGGCCATCAACTGGTCGAACGACGCAGCAAATGCTGCGACGCCATCCTGCTGCAGCTTTTCCGTGACCGCGTTCAAGTCGATGCCCACCGCCTTCAAGCGGCCAAGCGCTGCTGCTGCTTCATCGAGGTTTTCGCGGACAGCATCGCTGATAACCCTGCCGTGATCTTTGAACGCGTTGAGCGTTTCAGGCGGCAGCGTATTAACTGTCTCCGGGCCGATGAGATTCTCGACATAGAGAATGTCGGAGTACTTTGGATTCTTCGTGCCGGTGCTCGCCCATAGCGGCCGTTGGACCCGCGCCCCGCGTTGGCGCAACGCCGCGAAGCCTTCACCGTGAAAGATCTGGAGAAAACGCTGATAAACCATTTTGGAATTGGCGAT
Source organism: Binatia bacterium (assembly GCA_036505755.1). Taxonomy (GTDB): domain Bacteria; phylum Desulfobacterota; class Binatia; order UBA9968; family UBA9968; genus DP-20. Next base: position 1,335 of record DASXSW010000496.1, read on the forward strand.
GGCGATTTTCCCGAGTAGCGATAGCGCCTGTGGCGTGCCGAGACTTTCCAGCGCTCTGTCCACCGCCGTGTCGACGCGGCTGACGAAGAAAGACGCCACCGAAGCCACCTCGGCCGGATTGGCGCAGCGCTCCAGGCCTTTCACATAGGCGCGCGCGACCGCTTCGTAGTGCGCCATGGAAAACATCAGCGTGACATTGACGTTGATGCCGTCGGCGATGAGTTGTTCGAATGCTGGGACGCCCTCGGGAGTCCCCGGCACTTTGATCATGACATTGGGACGATTCACCGCGGCGCGCAGCCGCTTCGCTTCTTGAATCGTCGCCTCGGTATCGTGGGCGAGATGGGGCGAAACTTCGAGGCTCACGTAGCCGTCGTCGCCGTTGGTCGCATCGTAAACCGAGCGCAGCACGTCGGCCGCCATCTGAATATCCTCGATGGCAAGCGGCTCGTAGAGTTTACCGACCTCGAGATTCGGATCTTTGGCGAGCATGGCGCGCAGCGTCTCATCGTAGTCGGCGCTGCCGGCGATCGCTTTTTCGAAAATCGTCGGATTGCTGGTCACGCCCTTGAGCCCGTCTTCGTCGACCATCCGTTTGAGCTCGCCGCTTAAAATTAAACTGCGGCGAATGTAGTCCAGCCAAATGGATTGTCCTTGTGCCGCCAGCTCTTTTAAAGTGTTCATCTCGTCTCTTCCCTAAGTTTTGTTAAAATCAAATTTCTCCCCTGACCCCTCTTTTCAATTCTCGTCGAGCGAAAGCAAATTCCCATTTTTACAAAGGGGGACTAAGGGGGATTTTTTTGCGAACGATAGAGCTAGTTTCACGAAAATCTCAATTTCAAAATTCACCAAGCTCTAAAGTATCAATCATCGTAACCAAGTCCCTGCTCAGCTATTAGGAACTAATAACAGGAAACTTAAGTGCTCTTGCCGTAGCGCCGCTCCAGGGCTTTGATCTTTTCGACTCGGCGATGATGGCGCTCCTCGTCGCTGTATTTGGCCGCTAAAAAATGGTTCACCAGCTCGCGAGCCAGTTCGATGCCGATGATGCGCGCGCCGAGCACGAGCACGTTCATATCGTCATGCTCGACGCCTTGACGGGCCGAATAGCTGTCATGGCATACCGCCGCGCGAATCCCTGGGAGCTTGTTGGCCGATACCGACGCGCCGACGCCGCTGCCGCAGATCAGCACGCCTCGTTCCGCTTGGCCGGCTACGAGCGCCTTGCCCACCGCTTCGGCGAAGTCCGGATAATCGACTGCCTCGGTGCTGTCCGTGCCCTTGTCGATGACCTCGTGGCCGCGCTCACGCAGGTAGGCCGCGAGACTCTGCTTTAGCTCGAACCCAGCATGATCCGCCCCTACGACGATGCGCATGATTCTACTTTTCCACCAGCGCCTTGGCGCGCTCGACGACGTGACTCACGGTGAAACCCAACTTTTCCATCACCACATTCCCCGGCGCCGATGCGCCAAACCGTTCCACTCCGACGACGTCGCCGCCGTCGCCGACATAACGATGCCATCCCTGGGGCAGCGCCGCTTCCACCGCCAGCCGCGCGCGCACCGACCGTGGCAAGACCGCTTCGCGATATGCTTGCGACTGCTGATCGAATAATTCCCAGCTCGGCATCGAGACAACGCGCGCGTGAATCTTTTGCTCCGCCAATTTTTCTTTTGCGGCGACGACCAGAGATACTTCCGACCCCGTGCCGATCAAGACAATATCGGGTTTACCGCCCGGCGGATCGGCCAACACATAAGCGCCTTGGCGCACTCCTTCAGCCGGCGCAAATTGGCTGCGGTCAAGCGTCGGCACGTTCTGCCGCGTTAGCACCAACGCCACCGGACAAGCGCGACTTTCAATTGCGATCCGCCACGCCACTGCGGTTTCGTTGGCATCGCCGGGGCGAATCACGATCAGCCGCGGTATGGCGCGCAATGCGGCCAGTTGTTCCACCGGTTGATGCGTCGGCCCATCTTCGCCGAGACCGATGCTGTCGTGAGTGAAAACGTAGATCACGCCCAGCTCCATCAGCGC
>DASXSW010000497.1:0-4655 GCA_036505755.1 Binatia bacterium
GGCAGCCGCCCTGAAGAAATCGCCCAGGCGCGCGCGAATGTCGAGGCAGGCAAAGCTGACGTCGTGAATGCGCGGGCCCAGTATGAGCGGTTGCAAAGCGCCGCGGCGGTCTCGGGTGGACGAGCAGTGCGATTGCAGGACGTGGATAACGCGAAGACTGCCTTACAAGTCGCCGAAGCCAAGCTCGTGGTCAATCAAAGAGCGCTCGACTTGGCGCTCGCCGGCCCGCGTAACGAAGAAATCGCGGAGAATGAGGCGCGTTTGCGCGCCAACCAGGCTCAAGCGGCGCTGTTGCGCCAGCAATTGGCAGACTCGCAGTTGATTGCTCCGATGGATGCGGTGGTGCGCACGAGAGTCATGGAGCCCGGTGAGATGGCTTCGCCGCAGAAGCCGGTGTTCTCTCTGGCGATCACCGATCCCAAATGGGCTCGTGTCTATGTTTCCGAGCCAGACCTGGGAAAAGTGCGGCCCGGCATGGGCGCAACGGTCATGGTTGATAGTTTTCCCAAGCGACGCTTTGAAGGATGGGTTGGCTTTATCTCACCGGTTGCCGAGTTTACTCCCAAGTCGGTGCAGACCGAGGAGTTGCGGACCAGCCTGGTCTATGAAGTGCGCGTGTTCGTCAAAGACCAGGCGGACGAATTGCGTCTCGGCATGCCGGCGAGTGCTCATGTGTCGCTTCAACAAAAGGCGCCGAACGCGACAACGGCGGATGCACACACAACAAAAGAGCCGGCGGCGAATAATCGATGAATGAAGTGTCGGAAAGTTCCATCGCGCTGCGAGCACGAGAGATCCGCAAGTCGTTTCTCCGCGAAAGCGGCGAAAAAGTAACGGCGCTCGACGGCGTGTCCTTGGAAGTCGCGCATGGAAGTCTAACAGCCCTGGTGGGACCGGATGGCGCCGGTAAGACTACGCTAATTCGCTTGGCCGCAGGTTTGATGACTGCCGATAGCGGCGAGCTGACAGTTTTGGGCATCGACGTGAGCGCCGAGCCGCAGCAGGTGCAAGACCGCATCGGCTACATGCCGCAGAAGTTCGGGCTGTATGAAGATCTTTCGGTACAGGAAAATTTGGATCTGTACGCCGATCTGCACGGAGTGAGTTTGAAGGAGCGCAGCGAACGCTATCCGCGACTGATGGAGATGACTGCGCTCGGTCCATTTACCAGGCGATTGGCGGGACGGCTTTCCGGCGGCATGAAGCAAAAGCTCGGGCTCGCCTGCACGCTGGTGCGCGCCCCGGACTTGTTAATCTTGGATGAACCGACGGTGGGAGTCGATCCGCTTTCGCGCCGTGAGCTGTGGCAGATCATTTTCCAACTGGTCAACGACCAGCGGCTTACGGTGCTGCTCAGTACTTCCTATCTGGACGAAGCCGAGCGTTGCGGCTATGTCGTGGTTTTACACCAGGGAGGTGTTTTGGCCCAGGGGCGGCCGAGCGACATCAGTAGATTAGCTGAGGGGCGCACGTATGTGGTCGAACCTCCGGCGGGGCAGAAAGCGGGCGGATTTCAGGCACGCCTGCTGGATCATCCGGCAATCCTCGACGCAGTACCGGAAGGTGGTCGCGTGAGGTTCGTGACACATAATGGCATTCACAGGATTGATGATGCAGCAACCAACGATTCACTGCTTAGCGGCGCCGCAATTTTCCCGGTGTCGCCGCGCTTCGAAGACGGATTCATGATCCTGTTGCGGCAAACCACAGACAAGGAGAAAAGGGGACAAGGGGACAGCGAGCGCTCTGTGTCTCCGCGTCTCCCCGTTTCCTCGTCTGCTAATTTTCAAGGCGGCGAAGCCGCCGTGCAAGTGCGTGATCTGGTGCGGCGCTTCGGAACCTTTACCGCGGTCGATCACGTCAACTTTGAAGTGCGGCGCGGCGAGATTTTCGGCTTACTCGGACCGAATGGCGCCGGCAAGACCACTACCTTTCGCATGCTCTGCGGACTGTTGGCGGCTTCAGGCGGCACGCTCCGCGTTGCCGGCATGGATCTCCGGCGAGCCCGCGCCTCGGCGCGTCAGCGCATCGGTTATGTCGCCCAAAAGTTTTCTCTCTATAGCCAGCTTTCGGTCAGTGAAAACCTGGAATTTTTTGCCAGCGCGTATAGCCTGCGTGGCGAGCGCAAACAGCAGCGCATCGCTTGGGCATTGGAGCGGTTCGAGCTTAGCTCGCTCGCCGACCTGCCAAGCGGACAGTTGCCGGGAGGATTCAAACAGCGCTTGGCGATGGCGACGGCGCTGGTACATGAGCCCGAGATACTCTTTCTCGACGAGCCGACCAGCGGCGCCGATCCGCTGGCGCGCCGCGAGTTTTGGCGACGCATCGTAGCGCTGGCCGAGCAAGGCGTGACCGTTATCGTGACCACTCACTTCATGGGAGAAGCCGAATACTGTGATCGGATCGCAATTATGGATGCCGGGCGTGTGCTGGCTCAGGGCACGCCCGCCGAGATTCGCCGGCGCGCGCGGCTCGAAGCCGGCGAGCCGAGCATGGAAGACGCGTTTATCGCCATCGTCGAAGACGCGCGCGAGTCGACAGAGCCGGGTGCGAGTGGAGTGGCGGCATGAGCGCGGCAAGCTCTCCGAGCGCGAGTTGGCTTTCGGCGAACAAGACCCGGCGCGTCTGGTCGCTGGTAAAAAAAGAAGCGCGCCAAGTCGCGCGCGATCCCAGCAGCATCGCCATCGGCATCGTTTTGCCGGTCATTCTGATTCTCCTGTTCGGCTACGGATTGTCGCTCGACGTGACGAACACTCCCGTGGCGGTGGTCCTAGAAGATCCTTCGCCCGCGGCCACCGATCTGGCGGCGAGCTTTCGCTTGTCGCCCTATTTCGACGCACGATTGATGACCTCCATGCGCGAGGCGCATGAGTTAATGCTCGCACGAAAAGTGGACGGCATCGTGCGTATTCGGCCGGATTTCGGCAGGCGGCTGAGCCAGGGAGACGCAGAAGTTCAAGTGCTCGTCCACGGCGTCGACGCCAATTACGCGCGCATAGTCCAGAGCTACGCGCAGGGCGCCGTCGGTCAGTGGGCCGCACGGCGCGGCGCCGAGGGAAAAGAAATTTTGACCGGTCCGGTGGTTGTGCAAAGTCGCCTCTGGTTCAACGAAACCAATGAAAGCCGCTATTTCCTGGTTCCCGGCCTTATTGTCTTGATCATGACGCTGATCGGCGCGTTGCTGACCTCGCTGGTGATGGCGCGCGAATGGGAACGCGGGACGCTGGAAGCTTTGTTTGTCACTCCCGTCCGGCCGGAAGAAATTCTACTCGGCAAAACGATTCCCTACTTCATTCTCGGCATGATCGGTTTCGCGCTCTGTCTGCTCGCCGCCAAATTTCTTTTCGACGTGCCGTTTCGTGGTTCCGTCATCGTGCTGACCGGAGCGTCGACGCTCTATCTATTGGTGGCTTTGGCGATCGGGCTGCTGATCTCATCGGCATTCAAAAGCCAGTTCGTGGCGAGCCAGATCACGCTGCTGGTGACGTTTCTTCCCGCCGTTATGCTGTCGGGTTTCCTTTTCGACCTGCGCAGCATGCCGGCCGCGGTGCGAATGATTACTCATCTACTGCCGGCTCGGTACTACGTCACATTGCTGCAGACAATCTTTCTCGCCGGCGATATCTGGGCCGTCATCTTACCAAACGCCGCGGTGCTCGCGGGCATGATGATCGTGCTGCTATGGCTCACGCGCCGTGTCACCCAGAAGAAATTGGCTTGAGGCGAATATGCTTGACTCGATTGTTCGTATCATCGCGCTCACGCGCAAAGAGCTCCTGGCGATTCTCAAAGACCCGCGCAGCCGCTACAGTTTGCTGCTGCCGCCGATTCTGCAATGTCTGATTTACGGTTATGTGGCGACCTATGATCTGAATGACGTTCCTTACGCGGTGCTCGATCAAGATCGCAGCGCCGCTTCCCGCGAATTGCTGGCGCATTTGGACGGATCGAGAGTATTTCGCCGCGTCGCCGATCTCAACCGCACCGCCGATATCAGCCGAGTGATCAACGAGCAGCGTGCGTTATTGGTGATCCAGATCAATCAGGATTTCGCGCGTCGGCTGCTTAACGGCGCTCAAGCGGATATCCAGATCATCGCCGACGGCCGCAACTCCAACACAGCGGGAACGGCAATGGGATACGTCAACACCATGGTCGAAGCGTTCAATGCCGACTGGCGCGCGGCGCACGGCCAAGGCGCGCCGCCGCTTAGACTCACGACGCGGGCTTGGTACAACCCTAATCTAGAGACGCGGTGGCATATGATTCCGGCGTTGATCGGCACGCTCACAATGCTGCAGACGATCCTTCTTACGGGCTTGTCGGTGGCTCGCGAACGCGAGCAGGGGACCTTCGACCAATTACTCGTGACGCCGTTTCGGCCCCCCGAGATCATGGTGGGTAAAGCGGTGCCGTCGATGCTAGTGGGGATCGTTCAGGCGACTTTAGTCTTGTTAGTCGCGCAGCTCTGGTTTCGCATTCTATTCGCGGGATCGTTCTTTACGCTCTATGCAGGACTGAGTTTGTTCTTGCTTGCCTCTGCCGGCATCGGCCTGCTGCTTTCGTCGGTGGCGGCTACCATGCAACAGGCGATGCTGTATTCTTTCATGTTGATCATGCCGTTTTCGCTACTCTCAGGACTCACCACGCCGGTC
>DASXSW010000498.1:0-8167 GCA_036505755.1 Binatia bacterium
CCGACAACAAGCCGATGATTATTAACACGACCTTGCGCTTGCCGCCGAACATACGGTCGCTGGCCACGCCCCAGCCGATGCGCCCGACCATCGCACCAGCCTGGGTCAAGGCCAGAGCTTGACTGGCCCAATAGGGCGAGAATCCCATTGCGTCTTTTAGATAAAGCGGCACATAGGTGATCAATACCATCTGCCCAATCAGATAAATCGCCGTCGCGCAGCTTACTGGCAACAAAGCCCAAAGGTTCAATGAATCTTGATTCGCGGTCTTCTCTTCCACTCGCTCCGCGTGCTCGACAATGGCGTTCCTCGGCTCGCGCCACAGCGATGCAAAGATAAAAGCAAATAGAAAATTGATGATACCGAGAGCAGCCAGGGCACCGCGCCAGCCGATTATGAGCACCAATGAAGGCGCCAAAACCGCCGCCAACACACCGCCGCCGGGAACGCCGGTCTGCTTGGTGCCCATCGCTGTGGCCCGCTCATCGGAGGGAAACCAAGTCATCACGCCGATGGTGGACGCGGGATTGAGAAAACTGTAACCGAGACCGGCGAGAAAAAAACTCAGGCAGCCGAATTCGAACGACGGCGAAAATGCCGCAGCGACAGTGCAGATTCCGACCAGGAGATGTCCGTACATCGTGGTCTGACGCACGCCGAACCGGTCGGCGAGCCAGCCGGTGCCGAAGGAGGCGCCGGTCATCGCCAGATAAAAGGCGGAAAAGAATAAGCCCACCTGCGCGCGCGAAAGCCCGAGCTCGTGTTGGTAAAAAGGCGCGAGCGTGTTGATACCATATTGCGCCGCAGCACCCATGATGTGGGAAACGCTGATCAGCGCCAAAATAGTCCAGCGAAACGGGTCTCGCCTGGGAGCAAACTCATGGAGGAGCTTGACGCTCAATCGAAGACCGTGGCGGAATAGGCTTCAGCGTCGATAAAAGCTTCAATGACACTGGGGCCGCCGAGAGCGAACGCCCAGTCGATCGATTCACGGAACTCGTCCGGCGTCTTCGCCGAGCGGCAAGGCACACCAAAATAATGCGCCGGCGATTCCGGCGGCGTGCCGAGGTGAACGCCGGAAAGCGGGTAGTGCTTGCGCTCCTGCTTTACTTTCATGAGTCCCAGCCAGCCGTCGTTGAGCACGATGACAGGCACCGCAAGATTCAATCGCCGGGCCAGCGCCAGCTCGCCGGCAGTCATTTGAAAACCGCCGTCACCGACAACCCCAACGACTGTGCGATGGGGATAAATCAGCTTGGCCGCATAGGCAGCAGGCATGCCATAGCCCATCGACGACCAACCATTGGTCGCGAGCAACGTTCGCGGCACATCGGTGCGCCATTGGGTGGCGATCTGGTGCGTGTGTGCACCCACGTCATAGGCGAGAATGCCGTTACCGGGTAACCTTTCCCGCAGGATATCCAACGCCTGATGCGGTGAAAAATTAGCGCCCCTAGGTCGGAGCGCGCGCTCTAATGCGGCGCGATGCCGCTGCCAGTCTTGCGCCGACCAATCATTCGCCGCGCTCTCAATCGCACCCAGCGCGGCGATCGCCGCATCGAGGTCGCAAGTCTCATTCCAGAGTAAGTTCAATCCTCCGGCCTCCTCCGCGCTTTCGGTGCTAACGTGAATGATGGGCGTCGTGCCGACCCAATCTTCATAGTTGATTTCTATCGGATCGTACCCGATCGCGATGATGAGATCTGCTCGATCCGCAAAAGCTTTGACGTCCGTGCGCCGCGCCCGGCCGATCACGCCCGCCCAGTTCGAATGACTCTCGGGCAGAAATCCTTTGGCATGCATCGTCGTAACGAAAGGAATTTGTTGCCGTTCGATAAACCGCAGCAATTCTTGACCGGCGTTGCTGCGAGTAAACGTCAGACCCGTGAGCAGCAACGGCCGGCGCGATTGCGCCAGCGCGGCGGCAACGGTTTTGGCGATTTCGCGTGACAGATTCGGGAATCTGACTGATTCGCGCGGCGACGTGGTGACCTCTGGCCCCTTGGCCTGCGCGATATCCTCGGGAAAATCCAGATGCACCGGTCCCGGCGGCTCCTGCGTGGCGATCGCGATCGCTTCCCCCAGTGTTTTTTCGACCGCGCCTTCGCCAAGAGAAAAGGTGGCCTTTGTGAGCGGTTGGAACAGTGCGTGATGATCGATGCGCATTTGAATACGTCGCTTGAGCCACGGTGTTGCGACATTGCAGGTGATCGCGAGCACCGGCGCGCGATCCAACCAGGCGCAGCCGACACCGGTGGTGAGATTGGTCGCCCCCGGTCCGACCGTAGAGACGCACACGCCAGGGATTCCGGTGAGATAACCGACCGCGGTAGCCATAAACCCCGCTGATGTTTCGCTGACGGTTAGGACGAACTGAACCGAGCTTCGTCGCAGTGAGTCAATGAGCGGCAGCACCGGTCCGCTCGGCACGCCGAAGACCCAGCGCACTCCGGCTCGCTCGAGCGCGCGGACGATGAGGTCGCTGTTGTTCAGGGCATCATGTTTGGCTTCAATCACTTGTTACCTTTGCGTACTTAGCGCGAGAAATCCCCAAAACCCTCGTCGAGAATCGAGGATGGAGGATGGTAGATAGCCATCTTCGATCCTCCATTCTCCAACCTCAATCTTCGGCCGCTTTTTAATTCCCAATCCGCACCGGGTCGACCGCGTCCTGAACCGCGCGAATAATCGAAAGCGCTGTCAGCTTGCCGGTTTTCGGATTCTCGCTGGGAACGTTTTCGATGTGCACCAGGAGCCGGCCGAACTCACCTTCCACTTCGATGTCGTGGCAATTGCGCGTGAGGCCGGGCACGGCCAAGATTCGCACCCGGGTCTGATCGGGACCAATTCCCGCCAAGCTCACGGCAGCCGTGACATTCACATTTGCCGGAAATCCGCGGCAGGCCTCGCGCGCGGAGCCGGAGAAGACTTCTTTCTCTGTGCGCAATCCCGCCAGCGAAATACCACGTTCGACCAGATAGGGCGCGCCTTCGAGCCCTTCGGGCGGCTTACGGGTCGTATGCGTCACATGAACGATCTGGCCCACTGCCGCCGACTTGATGCCGTCCAATCCGGCGATCGCACCCGACGGCAGGTACAAGCGGGATCCAGTCTGGCGCGATTTCTCGATGATCTCAGGATGATCGAGCAACGCGCCGACGCTGATCACCATGAGATCTTTTCCTGCTGCAAAAACTTTTTCCGCCAACTCGGGAACGACCTTTCCGCCCGCCGCTTCGACGATAAGATCTGCCGCGGTTATCAATTCAGCCAGCGACAGGTAGCCGGGAGGGCTCCTGAATGTCGAAAGGAATTCGCGCGCGTTTTTTTCGGTTCGGCTCGTCACTCCGACCAGGCGCACTGGAAGTTTGCCGCTCTCGGCCGCTCGAATCAAAGCCCTGCAGATCGCGCCGCAGCCGACTATTCCGATCGATTTCATCTTCCGAACCTCCGCTTTTCCCTGTGTATCGCGACCGTTTCGCCGCTGTCAACGCGACCACACCAACCCATAGAGCATCCAGTAGACAACGACGCCCGTGACGGAAACATAAAGCCAGATAGGAAAGGTCCAGCGGGCGATGCGCCGGTGCGCTGGAAATTTTTCTCGCAGTGCCCGAATCAGCGTGATGATTGCCAGTGGCACCACCGTGACGGCCAGGATCGTGTGTGTGAGGAGGATTGTGAAATAGACGGGGCGAACCCAGCCCTGGCCCTTAAACGGCACCGAACCGACTTGGTAATGATAAATGAGGTAGGAAATCAAGAACAGGATCGAGCACGCGAAGGCGACCAGCATGCAGACACGGTGGGCGCTTTGCTTCTTAGACCGAATTAAAAGGTAGCCGGTAAAAAGAAAAACGGCGCTGAGGCTATTCAGCGCCGCATTCAGGGTCGGAAGGTCTCTTATGGAAATCAATGCGGGAAAATGTCCGGCATCAGCATCAGAATTAAGAAAACGCAAAGGACAAACGGCGTGATGGCGACTAGCGCCAAGGTTCTTTTCTCAAACTTGAGATGCATGAAGTGCATCGCCACCAAAGCCGCTTTCCACACCGCGAAGATAATCAGCAATGCGGCGAGCAGCATTTTCGGCAGACCGAGATAGACGATAGCGACCTCGACGATAGTGAGCACCAAGAGTATGTAGAAAATCTTGATATAACCGGATGCGGAGTGAGAAGCTGAAGTCATATCTTTTTCCTTTGACCGTGGAGTTACAATAGATACACGAACGTAAAAATCAATATCCAGACCAGATCAACGAAGTGCCAGTAGAGGCCCGCGATCTCGACATGTTTCGCTTCGTAGCGACCGCGATTGACCGCCACCAGTACGCAAGTGTTGTAGATCACCCCGCCGGTCACATGCATGCCGTGAAAACCCGTGAGAATGAAAAACGTCGTTGCAAAGAGATTGTTGGTAAAAGAGATTCCCAGTTCCGGCAATCGATGGCCGAGCAAATGAGTCCACTCGTAGGCCTGGCACCCTAAAAATAATAGTCCGCCCAGGATTGTCAGTCCAAGAAACTTGTTGAACCTAGCCTTATTGTTTTCTTGAATCGACGCCAACGCCAACACCATCCACACGCTGCTGACAATCAGCAGAAAGGTCATAAACGCAGTGAGATTGATTCCGAGCACGTCTTTTGGCACCGGCCATTTATTGCTCGCATGACGCAAAATACCGTAACCGACGATTAGCCCGCCGAACGACATGGCGTCACCGGCGAGAAACAACCACATGCCGAGCTTGCCCCAACTCTCGGGGGTCAAGGGTGCTTCTTGGGGCTCCGCTTCCGCATGCAACACAGCCGCTTCGCTCATCTTCCGCTTTCCTCCTGATGCCAACTCAATTGAATCCTCGGCTCGGCAGCGTCTTTCGCTTGCTGACGCTTCACCGCCGCGCGCCGATAAAGATAGAATAAAGATCCGCCGATCAAACCGACCACCGCATACGGAGCTGCCATCAGAAATCCGATGCTCCAGTTAAACGCCTGGCTGACAGCGTCGTCACCATCCGCAAAACAAACGGAGCAAGCCCGGGCGATGTCCGGCATCGCAGCCAAGAACGCGCCGACCAATGGTAATATTTTAGTTTTCATGAAGTGACGCAAACAAAAAATTATCGTAATAGTTTTTCACTGTCAACCTGACTGAGTCAATAGAGATAAACCAAGCCGTATAGCACAGGCCACAAAGCCACGACGAATGTCCAATAAATGCCCGACGTCTGCACGCCGGCGTAACGAGACTTAGAAAACCTTCCCCGCCCGGCCTGTGTCCGTACCACTAACAACCAGATGAGGCCGCAAAAGACGTGAAAGCCGTGGGCGCCGATCAGGGCGTAAAACATGCCGCCGTAGACGCTGCTCGAAGCCGTCAAACCGAAATGAATGAGGCGGAGCCATTCATAGCCTTGAACGACCAGGAAAACCGACCCCAATAGAGACGTCATCGTCAGCTGCCGAACCAGCGTCGCGAGCGCATCGGCGCGCGCGGCGCGAACGCCTAAATGCATCGTCACCGCACTTGCAAGCAGGATCGCAGTGTTAACACCCGTGACCCCGATCGGCAAGCGCGGCTGAAAGGGCGGCGGCCAAACCGTGGCGCTCAGACGAAATACGAGAAACGCGCCGATTAATCCGGCGAAAAACATCACTTCGGCGCCGAGCAGCATCAATACGGCCAGATGCGCATTATTCAGTACCGGTGTGTTGGGCCGAACCGGCGGTGGCCGATCGCCGCCGCCGAAGCCGGGACGTCTGAGATCGTGAGCCGAGATCGTGTCATCTAATTTTCGTGCCGCGGAGCTTTTTGCCATAACTCACGAAACCATTTTCTCATTCAATAGATGATAATGAAAACAATCACCGCGGCGACATAAAGCACAACTAGTATGGCCAAGGCAAACCCAAAGCGAAACACCCTACGATTCTGTTCGGGCAACTCTTCCATAGCGATACGGCTCATTAACGGACCCGGTCCAAAGCCATGATCAGCAAGAGCACGGGCAAATAAATCAACGAAGCATACAATAACCGCCGCGCGCCCAAGAAGGTCGAGTTCATGGCCAGGCGGACGCCGCTGGCGAGAAAAGCCACGCCAAGTACGAACGCCGCGATAAAATAGATCGCCCCGGCAAAACCGAGAAGCGTTGGCAGCAAGCTCACCGCCAACAAAGCGGCAGAGTGGCTGATAATCTGTCTGTCGGTGCTACCGCTGTCGGGATCGATGACCGGAAGAAACCGGATCCCCGCCTTCGCGTAGTCGTCGCGGTAAATTCTCGCAATCGCCAGCGTGTGCGGCACCTGCCAGAGAAACATGATCGCGAATAAGACCCAGGCATCGACCGTCAGTGTGCCGCGCGCGGCCACCCAACCGATCACCGGCGGCAGCGCGCCTGGAACGGCGCCGACCAACATGCAGAGCGGGCTGCGGAGCTTGAGCGGCGTGTAGAGAAAAAGGTAACTGAGGGTAATCACGGCGGTGACGGCCGCGCTCATCGGATTCACCGCGAGCGCGAGATAGATGAGCCCCAGCAACGTAATGCAGGTACCAAACCACGCCGCCTCCCGCGGTTGTAACCGCCCATCGGGCAGCGGCCGATGTCTCGTGCGCTGCATCACCGCGTCGGTGTCGCGCTCAAGATATTGGTTCAGGGCGAGCGTCCCGCCTGCGGCCAGCGCCGTACCGAAAAGCATCTGCAGGAGCTCGAGATAATTCGGCACCGCTTCTGAGCCGACGTAGAAGCCGACGAAGGCGGTAATCAGCACCATCAGAACGACGCGTGGCTTGGCCAATTCAAAAAAATCGGCGGCGCGACGCATGACATTCACTTCGCTCACTGCCACGGTTCGCGTATCCGAGTTCATATGGAAAATTGCTCCGTCAATGCGTTCGCTCCGAGCGCCGGCTTCGACATCGCCGATAAACGATACGCGCGCAGCGTTAACGCCAAACTGCTCACTAGCATCAGCGCCCCGACGATCAGATGCGTCGTGGTTAGAAGCACGATCATATCAAGCGGTAACCTCAACAGAATGGTGAACTTCGCCAGGTAAGAGCCGGCGCCAAGTAGAAGCTGTAACAGCATCAGGATTCCTAGCGCGTAGGCGGAGCGGACCAACTTAAGATGGGCGTCTTGATCTTTCGTGACGCGCAAAAGCAGCAAAATCACATGGACGGCGACGAGCCCGGCGACGAATAAATGAGCGTCTAATCGTTCCCCGGTGTGCCGTAATACCGCGCCAAAAATCACTTGGATGTAAATAAACGCGGTAGTCATCGCGCCGAGCCGCCATAACCGCCCGCCATCCACGATCCTGGCTTCGATTGTTTCGCTGCGCCATTCACGGGAGGTGAACAACGCTAAAGCCACGATCAGGGCAAAGAATGCTTGGGCCAAGCACGCGTGAATGATCGCCAAAGTACTTTCCAAGAGAACGACTCGCAGGCCGCCAAGAACGCCCTGGGTTATGACGAGCCCCAGGGCGATGAAACTGAGCCAGCGCAACCAAGCGCGGCGCTCGCGCAACCAAAAGGTCACTGCCAGCGCGATTGCCAATAAACCGACGAAGGAAGCGACCAGACGATGGCTGTGCTCGTAAAAAACGTTGCCGATCATCTTCGACCACGGGTACAGAAACATATTGTAACCAAACGTCGTCGGCCAATCAGGAACAGCCAGCGCCGCTCCTTTGCTGGTGACAAGACCGCCGATAAAAAGAAGTGGAAATGTCGCGCACGCGAGGGCCACGGCGAGCCGATGTGGCCACGCTGAATACGATACAGAATCAGACGTGGTGGATCGACCCACCTTTCCGTCGTCTGTTTTCATAGTCGAAACTTTCCGTCAGTGCGCTCGAGCGGCGGCTCCGGCGCCGAGATTTTTGTCTTGCGGCAACCAATCTTCCTTGACTTCCGGTGAGCTGTATTCGTACGGACCGCGATAGACCACCGGCTGGACTTCAAAATTACCGTGGGGCGGCGGCGTCGGCGCCGACCACTCCAGTGTGTTGGCTTGCCACGGATTTCGTTCCGCCTTTTTGCCGGCGAAAAGGCTCCATACGAAGTTGAACAAGAAAAATAACTGGCTGGCACCGAGAATCAACGCGCTGATGGTAATAAACACATTCCAGTGCTGCATCGGCTGAAGAAATTCATACTGG
>DASXSW010000499.1:0-5225 GCA_036505755.1 Binatia bacterium
GATATTGAGACTGCCGCGGGGAAAATGAATGCCTTTGTGCGAACCCAGGATGCCACCGACAATAATACGGCACTTGACCTCGTGCTTGCTGACCTGCAGCGCTTCGAGCTCGATTTCGCCGTCGCCGAGCAGGATCGGATCACCTTTCTTAACCACGCGGCTGAGGCCTGGCAAACTTACCGATATAGCGAGTTCGGTGCCGAGAATCTTTCTGGTCGTGAGCACGAAGGGCCGGCGCGTTTGTAATCTGATTCGATCACCCGCTACCGCGCCAATGCGAATCTTTGGTCCCGGCAGGTCTTGCAGAATCGCCACTGGCTGGTCGAGCTTACGCTCCAGTTGGCGAATTTTTCGAATGACGCGCCGGTGAAATGAGTAGTCGCCGTGGCTGAAATTGAGCCGCGCAACATTCATCCCGGCGCGGATCAGTCCTTCCAGCATTTTGTCGGATGAAGAAGCGGGTCCAATGGTGCAAACGATTTTGGTTCTGCGCATTTTTTCTTAATCTACACGAGCCTGCAGGAGAATCAACGAAACGAGAGTGAGAGCTAAGAGGGTTGGAGTACTGGAGTGATGGAGTAATGGGATTGGTAACCCAACACTCCACTACTCCGTCACTCCAATTCTACTCTACTATATCCCGGTTCCGCCTCTCTTGAGCCGCGGATCGAGGACGTCGCGCAATGCATCGCCGAGGAGATTGATGCCGAGCACGGTGATGAAGATGCAGAGTCCGGGAAAGAGCGGCAGCCACCAAGCCGTGCTGATATAGATGCGCGCATCGGCCAGCATCGTGCCCCAAGTGGGGATCTCGGGCGGCACGCCGACGCCGAGAAAGCTCAAGCTCGCTTCGGCGATGATCGACGACGCCATGGCGAAGGTGCCGATCACGAGCGAAGTCTGGATCAAGTTGGGAAGAATATGGCGCGTGATGATCTTGCCATGACTCGCGCCAAGGCATCGCGCGGCGATGACGAAATCGCGCGATCGGAGAGACAAGGTTTGCCCGCGAACGACGCGGCAATAGGGAATCCAGCGCTGGGCAACCAGCGCCAAGATGAGGTTGAACAGACTCTGGCCAAGAAAGGCCATGATCGTGATGCCGAGCAAGAGCGGTGGAAAGGCCCAGACAACTTCAACAAGTTTTTGAATTATAAAGTCGACTTTACCGCCGAAGTAACCGGAGATCGCGCCGAGCGTGATGCCGACAAAACCCGAGACGAAGACGACGGCAAAGGCAACCAGCAGCGACACGCGAGAACCGTGAATTACGCGGCTTAAAATATCCCGCCCCAAGTTGTCGGTGCCGAGGACATGTGCCGAGCCGATACCTTGCGGGGCTTTCATCATGGCCGTGAGCTCCTGCTTGTTTGGATCGCTCGGCGCGAGCCCGGGTCCGGCAATTCCGATCGCGATAAAGGCTAGCACGATGACGCCGCCGGTAAATGCCTTTACCTGCAGCTGCGGCCGCTTGCTCGCGCGAACCGTTGGACGCGTATCAGTAGCGGATTCGAGGGTCAACGACTGCATAGAGTCCGTCAATAATCAGGTTAATCGTCACGAACGCTACGGTGTAAGTCATCACTAGTCCGGTAACGAGCGGATAGTCGCGCGCGTTGAGTGCGGTAATCAACAAGCTACCGCTGCCTGGCCAGGCGAATACGGTTTCGACAATGATCGAACCGCTCAAAAGCGTGCCAAGCTCGAGGCCGACGACCGTAATCACCGGAATGAGCGCATTGCGTGTCACATGGCGCCATACCACCTTGTTTTCCGCCAATCCTTTGGCGCGCGCAGTGACGACGTAGTCCTCGTTCATCACTTCCAAAATCGCTGAACGGGTGACGCGCATCAAGATGCCGAGCATGTTCACGCCGAGCGCCAGGGCCGGTAGAAAAATATGCGTCAGCGCGTCCCAAACCGCCTGCCAATTTTTCTGCATGATGCTGTCATAGATATAGAACCCGGTCTGCTCAGGTCCCGCGATGCCGTAGGTGCTGCGACCGGAAGTGGGAAGCAGATTCAGCACGCCGGCGAGCAAAAGAATCAACATGATGGCGAGCCAGAAACTCGGCATGCTAATACCGAAAAGACCGAAGGTCGTGCCGAGATTGTCAACCCAGGAATTGGGCTTTGCCCCGGCCCAGACGCCCAAGGGAATCGCTAGCAGAGTCGCAATAATGATCGCGAAGATCGCCAGCTCAATGGTCGCAGGTAAGCGTGTCTTGATGACGCGGGCCACCGGCTCGGCGTATTTGAAAGACTTGCCGAAGTCACCCGCCGCGGCGGACTTGAGAAACTTGAGGTATTGAACAAAGAGCGGTTGATCCAGGCCCCAGCGCTCTTTTGCCCTAGCGACTTCGGCGGCGTTAGTCTCTTCGCCGAGCAGGAGTAATGTCGGATCGCCCGGAGCAGCGTGAATCAACAGAAAAACCAGCAGGCTGATGAGCAAAAGAACCGGAATAGTGCCAGCGAGCCGGTGGAAAAGATAGCTGAACATGCTAATCGTTCAAAGTTCAAGGTTCAAAAGTTCAAGGTCATTCGCCGGTAGAATTCGCGCTGTTGAACTTTAGGGACCTTATGTTCGTTGGTGGATCCTCATTTGGCAGTCGTTTTTTTGCGTGCCTGCAAAGCCCTAGCTAAACGATCCGTTGAATAAATCCGCGCAGCATGTCGTTAAACTCCGCAGGATGTTCCCGATAGGAAAAATGTCCGGCGCGATTAAAAATATACATCCGCGAATCGGCCGTGCTGCGGGCGATCAGTTCAAACAGCGCGTGACCTTGATCGATGCTCGCGGTCGGGTCGTTGTAGGCCCAGGCGAGCAGCGTGGGCATGCCAAAGCCGCGGTCGCGGATGATGCCGAGGGTTTCATCTTTCTGTCTGGCTAGGTGCGGCAGAAATCGCGTCGTCCGTAGGCCGACTTCCTCCATCTTTCGGACGGCTTCCTGATATTTCGGCAGCACAGCGACACGCATCATGACGTCCAGCCACTCCTCGGTGATATGCTCAAAGCCATACGAGTATTTTTGCAGAACCCAGCGCTGGCTTTCCCGCCCGAGGCGCGGCTGCGGCGGATTGGCCATGACGGTTTCGTTTTTACTGATGCCGGGAGCGAGAGTGTTGGTGTCGACCAAAATGCAGGAAGCGAATAATTCCGGATGTTCCAACACCAGGCGGGCGACCAGGTAGGCGCCGCGCGAGTGACCGACAGGATGCACTTTGCGCAAGCCCAGTGTTTTCAGGAAGCCGTAGGCATGCCGCACCACCGACGCCATCGTGTAGTCTTGGTCGCGCTTAGGATTGTCAGTGAAACCCTGGCCGATCTTGTCGACGGCGTAAACGTGGAACCACTCCGCCAAACCGTCGAAGTTCAAACTCCAGTCCTCGGCGCAATCGGCGGCATCGTGGGAGCCAAAATGGCCGCCGTGAAACAACACGATAACGGGGCCGGTACCTGCTTCAAAGTAGCGAGTACGGATCCCGTCAACGTCGATAAATTTTTCACCTGTCATCCCGCTAGTCTCTTTCTTACGTGAGCAGTTACCCGGTTATTAGTCTGAAAATTGAGCATTCGATGGTTTTTCAAACCCTCGCCCTTTGGGAGAGGGAAGGGTGAGGGAAGCAACTTCATAGCGATTGCCCTCACCCGCCGCTGCGCGGCGGCCTCTCCCAGAGGGAGAGGCAAAAAAGGAACTAATCGATACGAGAAAGTCGCTGGGTACAACGTCATGAACTTTAGCTTTATTTCTTCACCGCCATTTCGATTGCGTAAATGCGCGCGTCGGGGAGCGGCTTGTATTCGACGCGGCTGTTCAGTCCCCAGAGAAGCTTGTGCCGCCACATGAAACACGCCGGCGCTTCTTCCGTTAGGATGCTCATTGCTTGCGAAAGATACTGGCGTCGCTTCTTCGGATCGAACTCCTGCTGCTCCTTATCCAAAACCTCATCGAGCTTGGGATTGGAATAACCGATGCGCGGGGTTTCTCCTGTGTGAAAATATTGATGCAGGGCAGCGCTGGGATCCTGCACCGAGCCGCGGCCCATGTAATAGAAAGGAATGGTGCCTTTTTGTACGCTGGCCCAAAGCGTCGCCCATTCCGGGGTCAGCAATCTAGCGCGGAAGCCCGCCGCGTTAAGCATGGGAATCATCGCTTCGGTCAATTGTTTGTCGAGCGTGTAACGGCCGACTGGCGTCTGGAGCTCGACGTCAACTCCATTCGGGTATCCGGCTTGCGCCAAGAGTTTTTTTGACTTTTCCGGATCGTAGCTCAGCTTCGGTTGTAAATTTGGATCGTAGCCGTACTGCCCCGGTCCGAGAGGGCCGTCGAGACGACTGGCGGATCCTTCGAGAAGGGTAGAGATGATCTGGTCACGGTTAATAGCATGGCAGACAGCCTGTCTCACCTCTTTTTTGTCAAAGGGTGGTTTCGGCTGCATTGCCAGGAACATGATCTCGACCGAATCGACCGGTATAATTGTCAAGTTTTTTGACTTCTCGACTCGCTGGCGCATATGCGGCGGAATGAACTGCGCAATCTGAATTTCGTCGTTCAGGAGTGCGGTGATCCGCTGTTCGGGTTCGCGCATGATGCGATAAACGACTTCGTCGGGAGCGCGCGGATTCTTTTTTGCGTCCGGATGGTCCGGCCGCTTGGCGATAACTAACCGCTGTCCGGGAATCAACTCCTTTAACCGGTAGGGTCCACCGCCCATCATATGCTCTCTGTCAGCGACGTCACGGCCGTATTTGTCGAAAGCGGCTTTGCTGGTGATGATCAGGCGGTCACACAGAAACGAGAGAAGCGGCGCGGTGGGCTTGTCGGTGGTGATTCTGACGGTGAACTTATCGACCGCCTCGGCTTTCACGATGGACGGCGCCACAGAGGCTTTTTGTTTCGATTGCGGATCGCCGATCACGCGATTCATCAGCGAGTGGACGACATCGTCCGCACCGACCGATGTCCCATCGTTGAACTTGTAATTCTTGCTCAGGTAGAAAATCCACGTCGTTGGATTCTCCACTTTCCAGCGCTCAGCCAACCGGCCTTCGAAGTCTCCCTTAGCGTAGCTGTAAGTGCAGAAGGGACCTGTCACCTCGCTGAAAATTCCGTACAGTAGCGAAACACTGTCGCCGTATGGGTTAGGGGTCTCGATGGTTTCCGTGACACCGACGGACAGGCGAGTCTGTGCACTCACGCGCATGCCGCTGCATAGGAATAAGG
>DASXSW010000500.1:0-6339 GCA_036505755.1 Binatia bacterium
GAGCGACGAGGGCAAAAATATCGAAATTTTTAAAGACGCTTAGCGTCGCTGGCACGAGACTAAAGCCGGAAGCGTTGATCATTGGTTACATCTCATGACGGACGACGTGAATTTTCGTTCCCTAGCGCGAAGCAGCTGCGACAAATGAATATCCCGTTTGTGGAGAACGGGCTTGCGACCCGGCGCTCTTACGCAGAGAAGAACTCCGAGCAGGTGAAGTGATTCATCAAGGTGTCCTTCGAAGGCATTAGCCGTATGTCCGACAACAAGGATCGAACGATGAAAACCATCGCCAAGTCTACAAAGATCACGCATGAGAAGATGCTGGAAGAAAGTTATCGCTTTGCGGTGGATGCGATCAGCAAGGACGCCGCCGTGCCACATGATGCGATGGCGGCATTGGTCGAGCAACTGCTGAACCTGAAGTCTATTGAAGCTTCCGCCGCGAAAAAGTTTGCTCCGACGGCTTATTATGAGAATCGTTACCGAACGAACTGGAACGGGAAGGGTTCTTCAATAAACTTTGGCAATAGTCAGTCAATCCATCGAAATTCTGAAACGTTTAGCGGTAAAGTCCATCGATATAGCCAGAGCGATCGAACTCTTCGAGAAATCGGGTGTCGACAAAATCCTTGGGGTCGGCGGTTTTCGCCATGGGGATTTGTTCGGCCAGCTCCGCCAACACTGCTTTGAATCCTTCCACCGTGGGATAGGGCTCTCTCGGCGTGAAACTGCGCAAGAGTTGATAGGCATCGTCAAGCTCGCGTTCCTGCTGCAGGCGCATGTATTTGCGAAACGCTCGCTTGGACACTTCCGGATTGATGGTCATGAATTGAATGCCGTCGATAAACGCTTTCACGACCCTGCGAACAAGATCGGGTGACTGGGAGACTTGGGCTCGCGTTGTCACCAGACCGGTGTGCTGAAATGGAATTTTCATTTCCTCCATGTTCGCCAAGATTCTCATGCCGGCCTCTTGGAGTCTCTTGTGATCAGGCGGGTCGACTATGGTTGCATCGATGGACGCGGCCGATAAGGCGGCAATCCGCGTCGGACTGCCGCCAATCTGTATAAGCACGACGTCCTTTTCTGGGTTGAGGCCGAGTTTCGTCAACAAGAGCCTTGTCGCTCGATCCGCTCCTGCTCCAAAGCGCGAAACGCCGATGCGTTTTCCTTTCAAATCGGCCACCGATTTGATCTCAGGGCGTGCGACTAAGCGATACAAAAGATTATTCAAAAAGCTCGAGACCATAACCAAATCCGCCCCCTGCAATTTAGGCGCTGCCATCAGTGATCCGGTCATCTGACCCATCGCGATATTGCCCGCGATCAGCGCGCGCTGCACCAAAGCACTTTCCAAATAAAGGACCTCTACGTCCAAGCCATTCTTCTCAAACAGTTTTCCTTCTTTGGTGATCCAGAGCATCGACATCGTGACGGAGGGCGCCCCGTAGCCGATCCGCAGTTTGTCAACGGCGATTGCGTTCGGTGTGCATAAGCTGCATTGCACGATGAAGACGAATAGCGCACCGATGAACGCAGCTCTGGTGTTGTTCAGAAGTTTCATGGTTCGGTTACGGCGCCGAGAGTTTTTTCAAAATGTTGACCGCTTCCTTGGGCGCTTTGAGGATCGAGGCGGCGATGTTGCCGGCTTCTTCGCCGGGCACCAAGCGCGGCGGGGAGCCTTGGCTCTTGGTCCATTCCGCTAAGAAGGCTTGGTCCTTACTCATCACCTGAAACGCTTGGCGCAACTCGGCGATGAGCGCTGGCGGTGTCTTGGGCGCGACCGCCATCATTCGTGTCAGCGAGTAGCCACCGATCAAAGCCTTCTCCGCTTCCCAGGCGGGTCCCGCGGCATCTCTTCCGTATAGCGAGCGATAGACTTCAGCGATCGACGGCGCGTCGATGCCCAGCTCTTTCCATGCCGGATCTTTCACGACATTACCTTTGCCATCAAGAAAACCGACTTGGTAGAGAACTGACGTCCAGCCTTCACGCACCCACGGAAGCACCGAGCGCGCGATGCCGACGGCAGTCTCTTGCGTGAAGTTGATCTCAGCGCGCTCAAAAGCGAGGCGTATCGGTCCCGCACCGCCATAGCCGGTTACGTAAGTCGGATTTTTTACCCCGAGTAAATTCATCGCCGCCAGCATCGACACATCTTTGATCGAGCCGTAGCCCGAGCCGCCGATGACGATGGGCGCTTTGGGGTTCAGCAGATCGCGCGCCGCTTTCACGCCGGTTTGTCCGTTCTAACGAATGCGGCGACGGACTCGGAGCTGCCGCCAATAATCGGCATTTTCGTGACGTCGAACTCAATGCCGGGTAATTCTATCAACTGATTGATCGGCGTGCCGGTGGCGAACAGCGCGGTGAGCCCGTCCGGTTTGGCTTTGCCGTAAACGTAGTTCGTGCCGATGATCTCGCCGGCGCCGGGCATATTTTCGACGACGAGGGTCGGATTGCCGGGAATATGGCGTGGCAAATGGCGCATCATCAAGCGCGCGACGATGTCGCTGCCGCCGCCTGCAGCCGAGGCGACGATAACACGAAGAATCTTTCCTTGATAGAAAAGCTCTGCAGCGTTGACGCTCGCCATTGACAGGCTTAGACCGACGATCGAAAACGTAAGGGGCATTCGCCTCGGCATGGCAACTTGGTGTGTTCGGGATAGACTTTTCAACAGGGCGTTAGTGTGTCAACAGCCGAGTCAGAATCGATACGTCCGGAATTTCTTCGAGTCTGAGCACCAATGACACCGCATCGTCGATCTTGTCGGCGCTCAACGGTTTAGCCGAATACCTTGCCATGCCGCGGAAGGCTGCTACCAGTTCATCGGACGTTACGGGATTTTTTGGATTCCCCTTGGGGTACACGACTCGCTCGCCAAAAACCTTGCCGTCACGGGTCACGATCTCCACGACTTGCGGCTTGACGTCCATCGGTCCGTGGTCGAGCTCCGGATTAAGAATCGGTTTCACACGGGCTGCTAAATCGAGTAATTCGTCGTTCCTCAGCTTCGCGTCGGTAAAATCTTCCAGTGACAGGCCACCGCTCAAAAGAGCGGCGGCGACGGTGTAAGGAATGCTGAACTGAGCGTCTACCACGCCTTCTGGGCGACGTTTCTTTTTTTTCTCGTCCTCACTCCAGCCGGCCACGGAGCGCATATCGCGCTCACCGATCTGAACCCGTACTTCCTGAATGTCACTCGCTTTGATCGAATGCTTATTCAAAAGACTTAGACAACCAGTCACCGCGCAATGGGTGTAGCGGCAAGACGGAAAGGGCTTCGGTCCAACCAAAACGATTTCAAAGCGGCTCCCGAGTTGATCGAGCAGCGCAGCGTAATCGCCTTCTTGCTGATAAAAAGTTTGGAAGAAGCCAGCGGAGCCCTGAAAAACTTCGCCAGCAGCGGGGAATCCCGCCACCGCAAGCGAAGCGGCAATTACACCGCTCTGCGCCGCGAAGCCGACGCCGAGCCGCTTCGTCAACGACGGCGCCACCGTGCTATTGCCCGCGACGGTGGAACGGCAAAAGGCGATACCGAGGGCATTGTGCATGCCCGAGTCATCGAGGCCAAGAATTTTCCCACAACCTGCCGCGGCGGCGAATGGACCTAACGCGATGGCGCGCGCATGCACCGGTTTCGGATTGGTCGCTAGGCCGAGGCGGATGCCGAGATCGACGCCGAGGCAAACGGCCGTGATGAAATCTTTGCCCGAAACTTTTCCGACTTTTTCGGCGACGGCTAATGCCGCCGGAATGACTGTGATGCTCGACTTGTAAGCGATGCGGTCGTCGTTGATGTCGAGTTCGCGGCTGTGCCCCATGGTCGCGTTGACCAACGCGACGGAAGCCGCCGGCAGTTTATCTCCCGTCACGAGAACCGTGCTCTCCTCGCTTGCGCCGCCCAAAGCGCGCGCGCCTGCGAGTGCCTGCTTGATTCCCGGCGCGCTCGATCCGGCGAGAATAGTCCCGAGCGTGTAAAGGATATGTTCCTTGGTCGCGCGCAACGCATCGTCATCAAGCGCATCAAATCCGGTACGCACCAGATATCCGGCGATTTGTTTTGTCAGTGTGCCGCTGCCGATCATGATTTCCTCAATAGAACGCGTTCCAACGGGTTCCAGCCGCGCTCCAAATGTTCCAGCGGTTACCCTCACCCTCCCCGCATGGCGGGCGAGGGAATCATCAGACCGAACTAAACAATTGGAACTCGTGGGACGATTGGAACCGTTGGAGAACACGCATTGTCATTGCCGCGTAACGCAGCCCTTGAGGCCTTCATTAAATCCCCGGTCCCACGCTTCCTCGTAATCCGGCAACTCATTAAGCAGAAGAATGTCGTCGTAGGTGCCGTGGCCCGAGCCGATACGCCGCTCGGGGTGGACGCACTCGCGGCGCGGCATGGGCAGATTGTATTTCTTCCAGCTGTTGTAATAGTTACCCATCAACTGAAGATAATATTCCAACGGGATCGCCGGTTGATCGTGTTGAGAGACCAAGTTGGAACCGGGCTCGCGGCGCCATTGGTTGAAGCGCGGGATGATGCCGTGGCTCATCATGAAGTCTACGCCGTCGGATGTCGACTTCACGGCTTCGCTGACTGTCTCAAAACCGTAGGGTTTCGCCATCTCGACGCCACCAACGAAATTCGGCCGCACGTTGCCTTCGCCGAAAACGTCCACCTCATCTATCAGGCTTCGAACCCAACCGTCCCAACCCACGCGCCGGTTTTTCCCGGGGTTGATCCATTCGAACAGCTGCTTGTCCCACACCTCCATGTTCGAGTGATGACAATCCACGCCCGCAGCCCGGTAACGCTTCATGGTTTCTTTATCTTGGCCATTGGTTTGCAGATTCACGAAGCGTCGCCGGCCACCCCACTTGAGCGCCGAGACATATTCGGAATAAAAATTCAGCTCGTCTTTGCCGTGCAGCGTTTTCAAGATCGTCCCGCCGGTGATCAGAAAATCCATCGGCGGCGTGAAGCCGACCTCTTCGGTGGCGTCCCGCTCGATGGAGCGCGCGACTTCGACCATGTACTCGACCGGCTTCACCGGCGCGTTGAACGTAAAGTCTTTGGACTCCTTCATCTGGCGCGCGTTAATATTGATATCGCAGAAACGGCATTCTTCGTCGGGACCCCAGTACTGGCAGTTGCGAAAAGCGGTCACGAAGTAGCCGAAGGCAATGATCTCGTGATACGCCGTGCCGTCGTCGAACTTGCGCGTGTAGTATTTCATCGGCTTGGGAAAATAGACTTCGCAGATCTCTTTGCCGTTGAGCAATAGGTTGGGCTGGCCGTCGACGACATCGATGACGTACGGCGAATTCGAATCGAGCGTCGTCTGGATGCTCACCGGCCTCAGTCCGTATATGCCGCGGCGAATCGTAAACCACTCGGGAATCTTGCGGTGTTCTTTGCGCTTCATGTCCTTCATCGCCATGAGATCGTACGAAAACAATCGGTAGGATTTCACCAACGCCTGCGAAGCCAGCTCCAGCGCCGCATCGGTGAACCAATGGCCGACGCGAAGCAGGTCGTGCTTCAAGATAATTTCCCGCGGCAGGTCGCTATAGCTCGAGAAGTAATTTTCGAGCTCGCCTAGGGTTCGGCTACTTGTCGCCTCTGAAATTGCTTCCATAATTTAGTTGCTCCCCCTTCGAGAAAGGTATTTTGATTTTACTAATTTTCCTTTCCGAAGACCGTCATTCCCGCATGCTTCCTCAACGTCGAGTGCTGATACCCCGCAGCTGGCTGCGGGTGTTCATTCGGGTTGCGAGAATGCAAAACGGTTGTCTTTCATTAACAACTCATCTAATGGAAGATCAGGTACCTGTCAATATAATCTGAATACTAACTTGAATGGCCCGTCGGGAATAGCCTTGGACGAAAATCATTCGCAACATATGTATTGGTCTCGTAGGAGGTATTGCGATGCCAACGATTGACGCCGATGCCCACGTGATGGAAGGCCCTCAGACTTGGGAGTATTGCGATCCGTCCGAGCGCAAGTTCATGCCCGTCCTTCTGAATCCTGGCCCCGAGGCCGATCGTCAGTTTTGGCTCGTCGACGGCAAGATTCGCGGCCACGTCCGCCACGTCATCAAGCCCAAGGACTTTCAAGCGCTGGCAGAGGCCAGCGGCCGGGACATGGTCGTACCGCAGGAAGCGCAGCATCTTGAAGACGTCGCGGCGCGCATCCGCCACATGGACGAGATGGGCATAGATATTCAGGTGATGTATCCAACGATCTTCATCCAGCAGGTCACCGACAAGCCCGAGTTCGAAGTGCCGATCTGCAAAGCCTACAATCGGTGGATGGCTGATGTCTG
>DASXSW010000501.1:0-9010 GCA_036505755.1 Binatia bacterium
CAATGCCGGATTGGGAAACGCTAAATCCATGTCGGTGATACTGATCAATTCTTTGAAGCCGGCCTTATCGATGGCGAACTGCGTCGGCGGCGATACCACGCCGCCTTCGATTGATCCGCCTTGCAATCCGGCGGCTACCGTCGCCATGAACCCGAGTTGAATCAGCGTGAGATCCTTATCGGGATTGATGTTGTATTTTCTAAGCGCGTAACGAATTGAAATGTCCGGCGCCGAACCGAAGCGCGTAATGCCGATCTTTTTGCCCTTCAATCCCTCGACGCTTTTGATCTCCGGTCGAACGTAGAGTGAAAAGACCATCTTGTTGCCGGAGTTGCCGATTATCTTGAGATCGGCGCCTTGTAACGCCGCGGCAATCGCCGAGCTTCCGTTGAGCGAGCCGATATCGATCTCGCCGGCCACCGTTACCTGCGCAAGCTGAGTGCCGCTCGGGATGAGAATGATGTCATCCTGAAGGCCTTCTTTGGCAAAGTAGCCGGCGTCGTGCGCCACCCAAATCGGCGTGTAAGCACCGCTGATGGAACTGTAACCGATACGAACACGATCGGCGGCGCAGAGTTGGTTGATCCAAATAAGAAAAACAAGAAGTCCCAGCAAAACTCGTTTCATGCTCGGTCCTTTCAAGGCAAACAAATGTCACTTGTCGCTCCGACGTACTTAATCCACCATTTCCCGTTCTTCAAGTAGCGGGCACGGCCTGCCGCGCCCCTACCTAATGAACATCGACAGTTCATCTATCGAGGCCGTCCGTGGTTGTGCAAAATCGTTTGACCATCATTAGACCATCGAATATCGTGACCGCGTTACGGCTAGCAATCCAGGAGGGACCATGAATAACCGCATGATCGTCATTGGCGCCGGTCCAATCGGCGGTATCATCGGCGGCCGGCTCGCGCGCGACGGTCACGACATCACGTTTGTCGATATCGACAAAGAACACGTCGCCGCCATCCGCGAGAAAGGCGTGCAAGTCGACGTGCCCGATGGTTCTTTCAATGTCAGAGTCAACATTGTGCTGCCTGCTGAGATTCAGGGCAAATTCGACATTGGTTTCATCGCTGTGCGTTCGAACTACACACCTGATGCCCTCCACACCGTGATACCGCACCTGTCGGGGGATGGTTTGCTTGTGTCTATGCAAAATGGCATCAACCCACCGTTGCTCCAGGAACAGGTTGGTCCTGATCGCACGGTCGGCATGGCGATCCGCATGGGCAGCCGGAAAATCGCGCCGGGGCATCTGCACACGGCGACGCGCGGTCATCTTTACATTGGTCATCTGCACGGACGAACGACGCCGCAACTCGAAAGTCTCAACAAGCTGCTCAATACCGTTATGGAAACCGAGATCTCTGACAACATACTCGGAGTACTGTGGAGCAAGCTAACCTACACTTGCTTAGGTTATTATGGTTCACTTGCGGATGAGTCGCTTGTGACGAGCTGCGCTGGTGAAGCCAGCCGGCGCACTTTGACTGAATTCTTTGGGGAAGTAGTTGCGGTTGGCAAAGCCGGCGGCGCGCGCTGGATGCGGCTCGCGGAATACAATCCGCCGGATTTGCATCCTAGTAATTCCTTCGACAAACGGCTCGCCGCGGTCAATGAATTCGCCAAATCGTGGAAGCTCGACGACCGCAAAGGTCCGCTGCGGCAGATTCAGCAAGGCATTAAAACCGAAGTGGACTTTACCTTGGCGTACGTCGTTCGTGAAGGTGAGAAGCTCAAAATCCCGACGCCGATCTGCCGTAAAGTGTTGGACATGATTCATGAACTGGAGACCAGGAAAAGGCAGTTGAGCCTACAGAATTACGTTGACCTCAATGCACGCCGTGCTGGCTAGCAATCGTGCGGCTCTATGAAAACGAGAAAGGATATTGATCATGAGTGAACCGGCTTACAGAGGTTTCCGCCAAGATGAGATGGAGTTTCAATACAACCCGCGGGTTTCCGTCCCGGAGTTTCCTGAGCTTGCCAGGATCAGGTCTGCGCAGGCGCGCAAGGTGCGCGACAGTGCCAAGTCGTGGCTGAATGTTCCTTACGGCAGCTCGCCTCGCGAAATGCTGGATATCTACGCTGCAGACAAAGCCGGTGGGCCGGTCCTAGTCTACATTCACGGCGGCTACTGGCGCAGCGGCAGCAAAGAAGACAACTGCAATTTCGTGCCGACGTTCACCAAGCGCGGCGCGACGGTCGTGCTCGTCCAATATGATCTCTGTCCGCAGGTTACGGTTGCGGACATCGTCAGGCAAACTCGTTCCGCAATCGCCTGGGTCTACAAAAATATTGTCCGCTATGGCGCAAACCCCTCGAAGGTCTTCGTCGCCGGACATTCCGCCGGCGGCCATCTCGCGGCCATGGCGCTCGCGCACGACTGGGCGAATGAAGGAATGCCAGCTGATCTGATGAAAGGCGCGGTCGCTACCTCGGGCGTCTATGATCTCGACATGGTGATGGAGATCAGCGTGCAAGAGCAAGTACGCATGACGCCGGAGATCGCCAAACAGAACAGTCCGTTGCTCCATCCGCCGCGGGTAAAATGCCCCCTCGTTGTTGCCGTAGGCGGCGCCGAACCTAAAGGCTGGCAGCAGATGTCCGAAGATTATTTCAATTATTGCAAGCAGCATGGAATGCCGGTCGAATATCTCATTGAGCCTGACGCCAACCACTACACCATGTCGGAGCATTTACTCGACGACTCCCGTCCGATTACGCGGGCGATGATCAAGCAGATGGGGCTGTAGGTCCTTCGGCAAAAATCGGAACAGACTTAGTAAGCTGGCGCAGTGGGAAAAGTTATGACCTTGCCATCTAATCCAATCTTTTTACGGGGGCTCAGTCTCAGATTCGCCTGGATTCCCGATGAAAGCATTCGGAAATGACAGACGTAAGTCGTCTCGACATCTCTTGTACGAGGCCAACGGGGAATAATTAGTGACAGCGCTGAAGTGCGTCGGCGGTTGAAGATTAGATTACAGAAACCTCGTAGCCGGCGTTTCCTTGCTGTTCTGGTGGGAAAAGATTCCAGGAGTCGATCCATCGGCGCGTGTGCTCAAAAGCTTCGGGCGGATAAGGTTCGAAGACGATACGCTCACCTGGGCCGAACCGGCGGATGTCCACAATGCCATGATATCGCTCGGGCACTTCCCGTAGGAAATAATGTTTGTAAGCCTCCGGTTCCAAGTCGATATCACGCTGCGCGCGTCGCAACGCTTTGAAGTATCGCTCGACATCTTGCAGATCGGCATGCTCGGTGACGAGATGGCCGATCATGAAGGTCGTGTCGACAATCTTTTTAAATCCTAGCTGTTCCGCGACATAGAACGGCGCGCCGAACAGACTCGCCGCCGGAACTTGACGATCCACAATTGAAGCCAAGCGATCGAGCAGCAGGCCGCCGAAGTGCAATTTGATTTCTTCGCGCTTTAAGAAGCGTTCGAGCCCCTGCAATGTCGAGAAATGGCTGCCGGAATGATAGCCGACCGTTACCGGCACATTAGCGAGTTCCTCGGGGCTGTGCACCGGCGATTCCGGCGGCACGAATATTCCTGATGGCGAAACGGAGTAGGCATGGCCCCACATCTTGCCGTGTCCGGCGGACGCCGCCATGCTGACTGTCCAGTGGCAAGCTGCGCTTAGGTTACAACCGCGCCCGTCCTCATAGGATTCGAATGCACCGCGTTGGATGTCCGGAGGAGTTGAGTCGACGGTTTCGACGTCGGCAGCCCAAGTGATAATCGGCTTAACGAGGAATTCGTAGTCGAGTCCTTCATCTCTGAAGTAACTTTTTTCCTCTGCCACCCATTCTTGCAGCCGGCCATGGGACTGTATTCGGAATTTGCTCATTGTTGTGCTCCTTGCTTCCGATCTCGTTCGTGCGAATCTCGAAAGTCCATTAGTAGTTTTTTACTCCCGAAACCGGGGCACAATCAAGACAGAATGTTTTTCCGTCGTGCCGGTGAAAACCGGCCTCTGGTAGGGGCAGGTTTGGAACCTGCCCCTACATCCAGATTCGCCCCCGGCCTCCGCCGGGGTTGCCCGGAATGACGATTCAATTCATTGCGACCTTCGGTTGCAGGACACTCGGTGGACACCGAGCTGAGATCTAGGCTAAAAGATTGCCCTGGAGATATGAGCGATGCCCTACTGTTATCCCCCCGATCCCAATACGCGTAAACCTAAATTCACACCACCGCCACAATCCTGCGATACGCACTTTCACGTCTTCGGTCCGCCGGAACAATTTCCGTTCCTTTCGACCCACGAGTACACGCCGCCAGCAGCTCCATTGGAACATTATCTAAAAATGATCGCCATCATCGGCATCGAGCGCGCCGTGGTCGTTCAGCCGAGCGTGCACGGGCTCGACAACTCGGCGACCCTCGACGCGATCAAAAATTCCGCTGGAAAATTCCGTGGCGTCGGACGCATCGACGACAGGACGCCAAAGAGCGAACTGCGGCGTTTACACGAAGGCGGCATTCGCGGCGTGCGTTTCAATTTGCTCGACAAGCCACGCGGCAACGTCAAGCTCGATGTGCTCGATCGCTGCATCGAGAATATTGTCGATCTCGGCTGGTCGGTCGATCTTCACATCGACACGAAAAGTCTGCTCGAACAGGAAAAGCGCATCCGCTCGATGCCGGTTGCCGTGGTCATCGACCACATGGCCAGGGTGAAACCGGCGGAAGGTTTGAAGCAGCCGGCGTTTCAATTGCTGCTGGATCTGTTGAAGCTCAAACATGTATGGGTGAAAGTGAGCGGCGCGGACAAGATTTGCAACACGATGGTGCATGCTTACTTCGGGCTGCCATTTGTTGAAGTGATTCCCTATGCCCGCGCCGTCATCGCCGCCGCACCGGACCGGGTGATTTGGGGAAGCGATTGGCCGCACTCAAACAATTTCACGCCGGGCCATACACCCAACGACGGCGATCTCATCGATCTGCTCGCCGAGTTTGCTTCCGACGAACAGAGGAGAAAGCGGATCTTGGTCGACAACCCCGCGACTTTGTATGGATTCGAATAAATGATAAAAGTTTGAAATCCCGTCAACGAGGAGAAGCGCAACATGATCAAAATTACCGATGAAATGAAGGACCGGGTCAGCAAAGCCTTCGAGGAAAAAAAGTATTGCGTGTGGGCAACAACATCCGACGAGGGGTATCCTGACGTAAGCTTTCGCGGCAGCACCTTTATTTACGACGACGAGCATATCGCCTTTTGGGACCGTTCTCTGGGACAAAGTACGACCAATCTGGAAAAGAATCCCAACGTTTGCATGCTCTATTACGACGGACCGAGCCGCGTCGGCTGGCGTTTCTACGGCAAGGCAACGGTCTACAAAGAAGGCGAGATGCGCCAGAATATTTTAAAGCGGACGATCAAAGCCGAGATCGACAAGGACCCCGAGCGCAAAGGCTACGGCGTGCTCGTCCGTGTCGACAAGATCCGCGGTTACAGCGGCTTCACTGTTCTGCAGGAGCGGTAATGAGGGAATGGAGTGCTGGCGTATTAGAGTGATAGATACTGGCTCTGATTGCCAGGCTCATGCCAGCTCGCTCTCTTGCCGGCCTCCTTATTTGTCTCGGGCGGTGTTTAATTAGTCTCGGTAATGGCGTTACTGATTATCCTCGTCGTTGCGCTTTTCCTTGCCTCGTCGGTCGGCGCGGCCGATCGGATTCGCATCGCGGTGTCGAATCCTAACATGCCGAACCTGACTGCCGCGATGGCGCAGAAGAAAGGATTCTTCAAGGAGGCAAATCTCGACGCCGAGATCATCAGGATGAATCCCAACGTGGCAATTACGGCGCTTGCCACCGGCGACATCGATTACTGCCAACTGTTCGGCGCAGTCGTAGGCGGCGCCATCGCCGGTCTGCCGGTGAGAATCGTCGCCGGATTTCTCGATAACTGGCCGATGACGCTGATCGCTCAGCCCGAATACAAATCGCTCAAGGATCTTAAAGGCAAGACGTTGGGAATCAGCAGCTTCGGCGCAACCCCGGACGTGGCGGCACGCATGATGCTGAAGCAAGCCGGTGTCGATACGGATAAAGACATCAAGATTCTGGCTTTAGGATCCGACGCCGCGCGTCTTGCCGCGCTCAAGCAGCGCGTCGTGGACGTTGTCGTAATCTCTCCGCCTGCCGACACGCAGATGGAGAAGCAGGGCTTTCGCATCCTGGTGCGCGCCTACGAGCTGTTCAACTTTCCCTACCTCGGGCTCGGCACTCATATGCGAAAGATCAAAGAGAAGCCGGAAGAAATCCGCGCCACGATCAGGGCGACGATACGAGCCAATCGCTATATCCGCGACAACCGCGACGAGGCGGTGCGGACGCTGATCAGCTGGGGCAAAGTCGAGCAGGAATTTGCGTACGCATCGTACGATGCATTGAGAAATCTATTCAATGCCGACGGCGGCGTGCCGGAAGACGGGTTAAGACTCGTCATCGACCAAGCGCGGCGAAGCGCCAAGGTCACGCGAGAAGTGGCGGCGAGCGATGTCGCCGATTTTACTTTTCTGCGCGAAGCGCAGGCGGAGCTGGGAATCGAGGGTCGGTGAAAGAGCCGAGCACAAGGTTCCATTCGCTTCTGTCTTCTTTGTCCGATTTCTTAGTCCGATTCTCTTCCCCTTGACGGGGAAGAGCTAGAGAAGGGGTGAGCCGTAAGCCTAACGCGACGAACAAGAATCACCCCCATCTTAATCTTCCCCCGTCGAGGGGGAAGAAAAAATGCCGGAGGGAAAAGCGCCGGCCGACAAAATCCAATCTGAAAAGGAGACTATCTCATCATGATCATCGATTGGCATGCCCACGTTTACCCTCCCGAATTGGGCAAGGAACGGTACTGGGGCAATACGACGCCACTTACCATTGAAAATTTGTTAGAAGCTCATGAGAAGGCAGGAATCGATCTATGCGTTGTCAGCAATACTATTCATTACCTCAAAGAGAAAACCAACAAAGAGTCGCTGGCTTTTCTCCAGCGCTGGAACGAATATGGTGCGGAGATTCAGCAGAAATATAAGGACCGAATCGTTGTTTTCACCAGCACGCTTCCCTGCGGCGGCGCGCCGTTTGTAAAAGAGCTGGAGCGCGCCATCGTCGAATACGGCCTGAAAGGCGTACTTATCAATTCGAGTCACCAGCGCGCCTATCCCGATGACGATGAGGCGAAGCCTTTTTTCGAATTGGTAACCGGCCTCGGCATACCGGTGATGATGCATGCCCCCTCGGTCAGTTTCGGCGAGGAGCGCATGCGCGACTATCGCCTGGCTTCCAGCGTCGGCAGACCCTTCGATGAATGCTTGAGTATTGCGCGCCTTATCGTGCGCGGCGTATTCGAGCGATTCCCCAAGCTAAAATTCGTCGGCTGCCATCTTGGTGGCGGGATTTGCGACGTCATCGGCCGTATGGATTATGCCTACGAGCTGGCCGATCTCGCCTCTGGCCTTGGGCCTTACGAACCGATGTTGATTACCAAATGCCCGAGCGAATATCTCAAAGCACTTTACATGGATACGGTCGCCTATCACCCGCCCGCGGTCATGTGTGCCTACCAAACCGTCGGCGCCAAGCATCTGCTTTTCGGCAGCGACGCGCCGCCGCTATTACCGCTGTTGCCGCGCGCCCGGAGAATTATCGAGGAGTTGCCGATCACCGCAGCCGAACGCGACGACATTTTCGCCAATAACGCGCTTAAATTGATCCAGCGCGGTTGACCCCGCATCCGTTGTTTCATGCTCGGATGGGTCTCGATTTGACGTTTGACGCTTACTACGCTAAGTGGGACCAAAACCACTTACTGGGGGGCAGCCGCGGATGTTACAGCCTGCAAAAGTTGTCGGTCGGATCCTGCTATTGGTGGCGATTGTATCGTTCGGTATAAATTTCTACCACCCGATCGCTTCCGCCCAGACGCAGCTCGCACAGAACTATCGAGAGCTTCTCGATCGCAGCGAGAAAGAAAAGAAAGGCCTTACCTTCTATGTCAAAGGACAGACGATCTCCGGCGTTGTCGTGAGAGTCATCGGCGCTGACGCGGTCGAGGTTCGCAATCAAACGTTTAGCCGGATCATCATTCGGTTGGACAGCATCGACGCTCTGGCGATCAATTGACAAATCCAAGAGCACAGAGCACCCTACAATGACAAACGAAGGAGAAGTCAATGCCGCTATCCTACGATGACCTGATTGAACCCACGATCGTCAAGCAAGTCTCGAAGAGCGTGGCGTATTGCCGCTGCACGCGAAGTAAGAATTTGCCGTTCTGCGATGGCTCCCACGCAGTGACAAACATTCGGCCGTTTGTTCTGGAGCTTGAACAGCCGCAAACCATCGCCATCTGCCGTTGCTGGAAATCGAAAGATCATCCTTACTGCGATGGCACGCACGGACGGCTGGTAAAACCCAAAGAAAGGCCGCCGAGAAATCACGGATAATTGCACCACGGTGCTAGTCGCCGAGTCTTACGCGCACGTTGAACGATTTGAACTGCTTGAACGTTTGAACAATTTGAACCGAACGAAAACAAGAGGAGGAACACCATGGTCGAGATGAAAAATCCCATTAAGGAAGCCGACGCGAATCCGGGCGTCAATCACCTGAGTATGTGGAGAACTGATCTTGCGTATTTTTGGGTGATCAATTGCGAAGGACGCCTTCAGGACGACATGCACTACCATGATAACGATGATCATATCTTCATGTTGCTCGAAGGCGAGTGCACCATTCGCACTCCGCACAAAGAGTTTGTGCTGAAGAAGTTCGACACTGTGCTGCTCCAATCCGGCGAGCCTTACCAGCTATGCAATACGGGCACCGGGAGAATGTTGCTACTCGGCGCCGGCAACTCGGGGGTCGACGGCAAGCCCAGAACCCGCGTGCCGAAGATTCCGAGTCACATACCGGTCACAGATCCGATTGTTGCGTGATGCTGCTAAAATCTGCGCGCTGACGCGCTACTTCAGCTCGGTATCGACGGCTGACGA
>DASXSW010000502.1:0-6055 GCA_036505755.1 Binatia bacterium
GGTAAACCAGATGCGGCCCTTTCGGTCGACGATCAAGTCATGCGGATGATTGTGAAAGTGGTCTCCCAATCTGTAGGCAAGTGGCGACGTAGATCCTTTGGCATCAAAGCACACAACCCTACGCGAGCCGCTCTGACAGCCGTAGAGTAGTCCATCCGACGAGAACGCGAGTCCCTTGGTACGGTTTGTGAACCTGCGGAACTCAGCGATGGCGCCACTCAGCGGGTCATAGCTGAGGATGCGATTTTCCGCCGGCACAGAGAAGAGAATTTTTTTGCCGTCCCACACGGGCCCTTCTGCCGCCCCTTTGAAGGGACCGGCGATCAGCTCAAATTTCCAATCCATATTCCTCCCTCACCCTCGCCCTCTCCCAGAGGGAGAGGGAATAAATTTTTTTTCGATGCACCCGAAACGGGATATTTCTTCTTTTTCCTCTGCCTGTGGGAGAGGATGAAGGTGAGGGTTCTTATGATCAAGGATGTAATGCATCACTCACACCGGCACACCCGGAATCCCCAGCCTGACGCGGTAAACCGCATTTCGCGTCGTGATAAAAAGCGTCCGCCAATCCGATTCGCCCCAGTTAAAGTTAGTCGCATGGCCTGGGATCTTGAGACGGCCGAGGAGATTCCCCTTCGGATCGATCACGTGAATGCCTGCAGGGCCGGTGCAGTAAACATTGCCTTCGATATCTACCTTCATGCCGTCGGGATTTCCCGGTTCGTCGCCTTTAGCCTCGTAGAAAAGGCGTCCGTTCCTCAGGGTCCCATCGGGTTTCACATTGAACACGCGGATGTGGCGGCGGGCGGTGTCGTTGATGTACAGCAAGGATTCGTCCGGCGAGAAGCACAGGCCATTGGGATTTTCAAAGTCTTCGACCACCGGTGTGAGCGTCTTCCCATCGGGCGACAGACGAAAGACGCCGATAAAATCGAGGTAACGTTGCAAGTCCTCTCCGGCCATCCCAGGGATATACATCGCGTTGGGAGGATCGGTCCAGTAAATCGCGCCATCGGACTTGACCACGATGTCGTTGGGCGTATTGATCTTCTTGCCTTGGTAATGAGACACAAGTGTGACAATCGAGCCATCGTGCTCGACGCGCCACACGGTGCGCGAGGACCAACCGGCCACCACGAGTCTTCCCTGTTTGTCATAAGTCATGCCGTTGGCTTTCCCGGATGGGCGAAGAAAGATCGAAGTCCCTTCTCCTGGGGTCCACTGCCAAATCGTGTCTCCCACGATATCGACCCATCGCAGGTAGCCTTGTCGCGCATTCCAGACCGGCCCCTCGCCGAACTGGAGTTGGTACGCGATCCTATCCAGGCTTACATCTTTCGGCACAATCCGGGCAAAGCCCGGCGCTTCCTTATCTGTATCCATCTCGACTTCCTGCTAGTTAATTTGTTTTTTTCCCTGGCGTCCTTTACGACTTCAGTTTAGCGTTCAAATCGTTCAAGCCGTTCAATCGCTCCGCTCAGTTCAATCCCCCTCCTTTAAATCCTCCCCCGCGATTGCGGGGGAGGAAAGAGGTGGGGGATACTAGCTCCACGCCCGCGAGGCCAGCGCGTTGATGTCGCTTACGACATCGACCACCGCCGGCTTGTTTGCGGCGAAGGCGCGCTCCAGCGCGCCTTTTAGCTCGCTTGGTCGCTCGACGCGGACGCTGAAGCAACCCATCGCTTCCGCAACTTTCGCCAAATTAATATCTTCGAAGACCCACATCTCGCGTGCTTTGCCCCGTTGCTTGCCGCCGTACGCGGCATCAAACAACCTGATCTCCTGATTGAGCGAGCGATTGTCATTGACGACGATAACAGCGTTGATGCCGAAGCGAACGGCGGTCTCCAGCTCCGCTAGATGATAATAGAAGCCACCGTCGCCGGTGAAACATAAAACTGGTGTATCCGGAAGGGCGCATTTTACGCCTAACGATGCCGGGAAAGCCCATCCGAGAGAGCCCGCACAGCGAATATATCTTTGCCCGGGCTTATTAAGATCGATCATCGTTCCCGTCCAGATGCCGGAGTGGCCCGTGTCTGAGACCAAGACCGCATTAGAAGGTAGAAAGTCAGTGATCTCTTTGCAAATCCGTTCCGGCCTCATCGGCACGGTGTCGGAGTTGCGCACTGGCGCCACTTCCTCACGCCATTCACCTACGAGCTGCTGCGCCCGCCTTATCCAGCTTGTCCTGGGTTCTATCGGTTTTAGCTGCTCGATCAATCGTCGCAGAGTCACTTTGGCGTCTCCCAACAAACTGATACGGTTCGGATAGTTTCGGCCCAGATCAGCTGGCGAAATATCCAACTGAATAACGGCTGTGCCTGGCCGTGGAATCTTCCAATTGTTCGTCACCTGGCTGCCGGTGTGGCTGCCGATGAAAAATACCAGGTCTGCTTCTGCCACGCCCTGGTTGGCGCACCGGCGGGAATAGGTTCCGACGACTCCCAGAGCGAGCGGATGGCCATCGGAGATCGTTCCCTTACCGTTAAGTGAAGTTGCTATCGGGATCGATAGCTTCTCGGCAAGCTCGACGACCTCCGGCTCTGCTTGTGAAGCGGTCACTCCGCCACCGGCGACGATGACAGGTTTTTGCGCGCTGGTCAGCGCTTTCCCTACATCGCGGACGCGCTCCATCTCCGGCTCGGGTCTGAAAGCGGGATACTGTTTGTATTGTTCTTCGACGATCAGTTCGAGGTTGCCTTCCTCTTCAACCACCTGTCCATGACTTCCTCGCATCTCGAGGTGCACGGGTCTGGGCGCTCCGGCGGTCGCCTCTCGGAAAGCTTGTCTAAGTAGGTCTGGCAAGCGGCTCAGTTTGTCGATCCGGGCATTGAATTTCGTCACCGGATCGAACATCGAGAAATCCTCGACCTCCTGATAGAGGTAACGATACATTGAATCCGAGTCGGGACCTCCCGTGATCGCGATCACAGGAGAGCAAGCCATGTAGGCGTCCCTCAATCCTGCAGCGAGGTTAGCGCCGCCAATATTTTGCGCCATACAGATTCCCGGCTTACGCGAGGCGCGTGCGTAGCCGTCGGCCATGTAGGCCGCGGCCTTTTCGCCGTGAGTCACCACGCGCCGGATATTCATATCTTCCATTTCAGCCATAGCCGGCAGCAGCATCGTGGGGACGAAAAAAATATGGGTGACGCCATAGGCCTGCATGGCCTCGGCAAAAAAGCGCGAGCCCGTCATCGTAGGCATAACTATTACCTCCTTACAGAAATAGCATTTCTATTCACGCGCGGAGCGTTTGCAACGACACGTGCGATACTAATTTCCCCCTGTCTAATTCACCACGAAGCGCACGAAGGACACGAAGGATTCGGAAAATTGATATTTTGGATTTCTAACTTCGTGCTCTTCGTGTTCTTCGTGGTAAATATTGCGCTCGCACAATGGCGAGAAGCCGGTAAACCGCTTACGAAACTAGAAACTAACCTTGCGCATTTAGGACCTTGCCGGCGACCTCGACCGGCTTGGCGTCGATCAGGACGAAAGCGATCACACAGGGCTGGATGCCGCGATTGATCCAATTGTGGATCGTGCCGCGCTGCACGAGCACATCGCCCGCTTTTAGATGGACGACGGAGTCATCGAGCTCCATGTCGATCTCGCCCGACATGATGACGGCATAATCGATCGAATCCGTCCGGTGGTTTCGCGGCGCAACTCCGGGCCCAAACTCGACGACGCGAAACACCGTGCCGTTGTTCAATGTCGTGCCGACCTTACGCAGTGCTTCATCGGCGTCGCCGGTGTTGTTGACGGGAAACGATTCCGTGGTCCAGACCACACAAGCCGTCGCTCCCGGCCGGCCCGAGACAAGATTTTTGGAAACCTCATCGATCTTGACGACCGCGCGCCCGTTCGCATCATGCCCGGTGACTACCCGTCGTAATTGAAGTGCCATTTTCTTTCTCCTTCCTTGAAATTTGCCACTATCATAGACTATGTGCTCGACCCCGACGTCACGGTCTGGATGCCAGCGTGCCTAATAGGCCCTGGACTCAGCGAGGAGCGTCAGGATAGCGCGCGGCTAAATCGCGCATGAAGCCTGTCTGCTCGAGCTCATCAATAAAGCGGTTGGTGTAGAAATCCTGCGGGTTCGCCGCGCGGGCGCGCGGATTTTGATCTGCGAGCGCTTCAAGGACATTTCGGACCGCCGCCTCGGTGGTCCGAGGAACTAACCGAATGACCTTCCTGTTGGTCTGATAAGTCTCCTCTAAGAGACTTCGGTCTGTTACGCGCGTGTATTTCCCGATGGCGCGAAGAGCTGCCTCCCGGTTGCCTCTGAAGGCCCAAATTCCTTCAATCAACGCCCGGACTGCCCGCTGGCTGGCTTCACCACGGGCGCTCGCGTAGCGCGCCGTGCTGGTGAGACCGACGCCGGTAAACTCAATATCACTCTGGTTGAAATCAATAAGTTCGACCATCCCCAGACGTTTGGCCTCGGTGGAGAAAGGTGGCGGTAAGACGGCGGCCTGCACAGAATCTCCCTTCAGGGCGGCGAAGGCCTCGGGGAGTCCCCCCAACTGGATGATCGTCACGTCTTTGACTGGAATCAGGCCCCACTGCCTCAGGGCAGTTCGTGCGCCGAAGTCTGTCGGTGCTCCAAATCGCGTGACGGCAATGCGCTTACCACGGAGGTCGCGTGGTTGCTGAATCGGTGGACGGGCCATAACGGAAAAGGTGAACCCGTTGATATAAGTGACCAGGATGAGCGGATCCGCCCCGCCGAGGCGGGCCTGAACGGTTGGAATGCTGGCTCCGACCGTAAAGTCGGTCTCCCCGGCCAGCATCGCCTGGTAAGCAAGTGTCGAGGCCATGTAGATCGGGCTGCACTGGATCCCGTGTCGTTCGAACAGGTCTAAGTCCTTTGCCATCCAAAGTGGCGAGAACGAGCCCGCTAGGGCAGTGTAACCCACTCGAATCTGCAGCGATTGCGCTTCGACTGTGTTTAGACCGCTAGCGATTGCAAACAGAAAAAGAAGCCGAAAGCTTTTTTTCATGCTTCCTCCCTTGGTTGCGAGCACGACCGGTTCGATTTGTGCGAATTGGCCGCCACCGCACCGAATTCGCCGCGCTATTCCACTTGCCGCTCCAATGTGGTTCCAAGGGAACAACCATGAGGTGAGCTGTGCAGACGGTCCCACGCCGGCTGCCTATTCCACTTCGGCCCGAAACCTAATCCGTTCGCAGAGGGCCGTCAAGTCAAAAATAAACACGGTGATGCGATATCCGTGAAGAAAGCACTGCGTGAAAAAAAACCGCAACCTGACAAATACAGAGAACGTTAAGAAACCACCCGTTCGAAGCATTATCGGCACCGATTCCCATTTTGGTGGTGGCGATTCCGTTCGCTTCCAGAAATTCAATGGCAATCTCCTCTAACGCGGCCTCCGAAACCGGTAGCACTCATCGGAGTTCGCCAGCCTCTGCTGGGAGTCTTTTAAAGGTCATTGGGGTCAGGGTGTTTTTTTAGTTTTCAATCAGTCCGCCTACAGGAGACGGGTTTAAGGTATTCCTGTCTATTAAGTCGAGGAAGACCGCACGAGCAATATGAGAAAAGAGCCAAACGTACCGCTGCTGGATGAGAGTCAATTCAATCCGGCCAGCAAAGCCACGGATGAGAAACTAGTCCTGTTCAATAAGGATGATCGCACCGCTGCCGGATCGTTTATGTCAACAATGACGTGCAACCAAGACCCATGGTTGGAGCCATTCAGCAGCGGTCGCTGTCAAAAGGTCGATACGCAACCAAATAGCAACCCGACCCCGCTGGGGTCATTCCGTCCCGATCTCACTTCAACGGCTGCTCCAGACATTCCGTTTTCGGCGGCGGTGAATTTGGGATTGGGCTGGATAATAAATTCCGACTCCCTATGTACCATGTAGCCGTTTTGGGCCGGCGCCAGTAATTGAGGATTCCGGCGTACCGCCAGCGGCAAAATCTTTCTCGGTTTCTTTCGCCGTGTGATGCGGAAAATGCAAGTTTGGATCGATTCCAGCGACATAAAGAGTATTTTCCCAACTACCGAACAGCCTT
>DASXSW010000503.1:0-10967 GCA_036505755.1 Binatia bacterium
TCTTTCCCGCCATATGTTCCGCAATCGCGCGATTGACAATCTGCTCACCGCCCGCACGGACGATTTCGACCTTGATGAAGGGGTACTTGGCTTCGAATCCGGCGGCCAACGCTTTTGAATCGTCGATGCGCATCGAGCTCCAGAACATGACCTGACCTTCTTTTTTCGCGCCGCGAATCAGTTCCTCCTCCGATTGAGCGAAGGCTTGGGAAAGAGCAGCGCAGAGGACGCCGAGTTCAAGGACGATAATAAAGGGAGAAACACCAGTTCTTTTTGGCTTGTGCATCGGCATCTCCGCTATGATTTGTTGAGCTGTTCGAGCAGCTTCTCCGCCGACATCGGCAATTCCTTTATGCGCACGCCGGTTGCGCGAGCGATCGCGTTGGCGATAGCGGGAGCGATACCGAACACGGACATCTCGCCCACGCCTTTGGCGCCGTACGGTTCCGACGCATAGGCTTTTTCAACAATAATGGGTTCGGCCGCCGGAATATCGCGCATGGTGGGGATCTTGTAGTCGGCGAAGCTGGCGTTCGTAATTCTGCCGTCTTCAAAGACCAGTCCTTCCGAGAGCGCGTAGCCAAGCCCCATGATGATGCCGCCCTGAATTTGGCCGGTGACCGCCAGAGGGTTAATGGCTTTGCCGACATCGTGCGAGGAGGCGACGCGGATGAGCTTGATCACGCCGGTTTCGCGATCCACGGCGACTTCAACCGCCTGCGCTCCGAAGGGCCAACCCGGGGCGCTGGAATCTTTTGCTTCTTTCGATGCATCTTCGGCCCACAGTCGTTTGCTCTGGCTAGCGCCGACGCCCATGACTTCCTCGGCGCGTGATTGCGCAAAAAGTTCGGTCAGCGCTAATGGTCGACGGCCTTTAACGATGACTTTCCCGTCCGCGAATCGGATGCCTTCGGCTGCCAAGTTCCAAAGTCGAGCGGCTATTTCGAGGATCTGCCGGCGTGCGTCAGCAGCGGCGAGCTTTACCGCCGCACCAACGTAAGGAGTCACGCGACTCGAATAGGTACCGTGATCGAACGGCGTCAACTCCGTATCGGCGATGACGACGTGAATTTCTTTCAGCGGGATGTTCAACTCTTCGGCGACGATCTGAGCAAGGCTCGTACCGGTGCCGCCGCCGACGTCGGTAGCGCCGATGCACAATTCGACCTTGCCGTCCGCGTGGATGCGCACGCGCGCATTAGAGGAAGAGGC
This sequence comes from Binatia bacterium, assembly GCA_036505755.1. Taxonomy (GTDB): domain Bacteria; phylum Desulfobacterota; class Binatia; order UBA9968; family UBA9968; genus DP-20. Next base: position 1,213 of record DASXSW010000503.1, read on the forward strand.
CGAAGTCGTCGGCGACTTGTGCAGCAGCGCGATGCCAAATCCGTGATTCATCGGCGCGCGTTTTTTCCAACGATTGAGCTCGGCGGAGACTTTCAGTAGACATTCACGGAGCGCGATATGATTGGCGCGGTCTCCGACCGGCGTTTGGTCACCGGTATCGAGACAATTTTTTAGACGAAGCTCGACCGGATCGATGCCGAGCTTTTCGGCGATGATGTCCATCTGTGATTCGCCCGCCCACACGGCTTCGGGAATTCCCAGTCCCCGAAAGGGACAGCCGCGCAGTTTATTGGTATAGACCAGCGTCGAGGCGACGCGGATGTTGGAGATTTTGTAGGGCCCGACGCCGTCTTTGAGGGCGCGATTGCTTCCAGGCAACCCTTCCGCATAGGCGCCGGTATCCCAGGTAAATTCCATCGCGCGCGTCGTGATCGTGCCATCCTTCTTGACGCCCGTGCGGACGCGAACCGTTGCCGGCACCGAACCGGCCGCCGCGGCAAATTCCTCCGCGCGGCTGTTGACGAGGCGCACCGGTTTGCCCGCTTTGAGCGCGAGCGCCGCGGCGTAGGGTTCCAGACGCATGGCATTCTTGCCGCCGAAGCCGGCGCCGATTTTCGTACCGATGACGCGGATCCGGCTTTCCGGTAAGCCGAACAGGTCGGCCAAGCCGGAGCGCACGAGAAAAACTTTTTGCGTACTCGTCCAAATCGTCAAGCGCTCCCCGTTCCAATCAGCGACCACGGCATGCGGTTCCAAAGAACAGTGCTGCACCTGCTGCGCGCGGAAAGTGTCATCGAAGATTTCGTCGGCTTCGGCAAAGCCTCGATCAATGTCGCCTTTGGAGAAAATAGCCTGGTGCGCGATATTGGTGCCGAAAACCGGATGCCAGTCGCGCGCCAACACGCTATTCATCCGATAGGAACCAAGCTCATCGTGCACTAACGGTGCGTTTTCCCGGAGCGCGTCATCCGGCGTCAATACCGCGGGCAGATCGTCGTAGTCCCAATCGATCAAACCGACGGCTTGCTCTGCCACTTCATCCTCGACGGCGGCCACTGCGGCGATGACATCGCCAATATATCTGACCTTGTCGCCGGCGAAGATTTGTTCGTCCTGGACGGAAAAGCCGAATCGTTTGCGCGGCACATCGTCGGCTGTCAACACCGCGGCGACTCCGGGTAGAGAGAGTGCGCGACTCGTGTCGACGCGGCGAATTCTTGCGTGCGCTACGGAACTACGGAAGAGTTTGGCGTGGAGCATCGACGGCAAGACGACATCCACGGTATAGGCGGCGCGGCCGGTGACGGTGTCAGAACCGTCGAGCCGGGGATAGGGCTTGCCGACGACGCTGAAATGTTTCACGACGCGGGTTGCGTTTTCGGTGGCGCGTAGAGCTGCAGTAAATTGCCGTCGGGGTCGAAAAAGTAAAAGCCTCTTCCGGTGGGACGATCGACGGTCGGGATGCTATAAACTTTCACGCCCCAATCTTTCATTTTCTTTGCCGGTAGCTCGAAGTCTTCCGGGGAGACCATGAAAGCCTGATGCGTCGCGCCGTCTTCTTTCACTGCGTCTTTTTCTTTCGGCGTGGGCCGCTGAAAAAGAACCACCATGGAATCGCCAGAGCGAAGATCCGCCCGATTGAGATGATCCCCCATATGGTCGCGATTGAGCTTGGCAATCGTCATACCCAAAATCTCTGTGTAGAATTTCACCGCGCGTTGCACATCATTTACGGGAATGCCGATATGGTAAACGCCCTTCGTGGTGATCATAAGACCCTCCTTACAGATAGGTTTCGGCCTTAGCCGACTCGATATCCATCCCGATTACCACCTGATTATTCCACCCGTCAACCGCATTCCCAGATTTGTTTTCCTGTCGCAACGATGGGATGCAAATGTTTGCGTCGCTATCGTCAAATTGTTAAGAGAGCAATCACATGGACTCGCTCCGAGCACGAACCAAATGGGAGATCACTATGATCAAACGGCGTGTCGAATTCACTGGGTTGTTCATCATTACTCTAACCTGCCATTCGATGCTGTTGGCGGCTGAAGCGAAGCGACCTCCCGAGTGGGACAAGACCGTCGAAGAGGCGAAGAAAGAAGGCAAGATTGTGCTCGCGATTCCGCCGGCTACTGAGCTGCGAACCGGGTTGGAGCCATTGTTGAAGCAAAAGTTTGGGCTCGAGGCCGAGCTGGTATCGGCGCCTGGACCAAAAAACGCAAGCCGCATCGCCGCCGAGAAGAAGGCGGGGGTAAGCTATTTCGACGCAATCATTTGTGGCACGGGTACGGCGGCCGGACTGACGCACGACGGCATGCTCGAACCGATCGAGTCGTTCTGGATTCTTGCTGAGGTCAGAGATCCCAAACAATGGTGGGGTGGACACATCTGGGAGGATAATCTTAGTACGAACAAATTTCTCTATTCCTTTCTCGCCGACGTCAGCACTCATAGCACTTGGTACAACACCAGCCTGGCAAAGCCGCAGGAGTTACGTGCTTTCGAGGATTACTTGAATCCGAAGTGGAAAGGTCGCATCGGCTTCAGCGATCCACGCGTTCCTAGTTCAGGGCAGTCGATCTGGTCGTTTATGTGGGAACATCGCGGCGAGGAGTTTTTGAAAAAACTGGTCGACCAAGATCTTTTTTTGACCCGCGATTTGCGCCAACTCGCGGATGCTCTAGCCAAAGGAAAGGTCGCGATCGCTTTCGGCTTGGGCCGCAGCCAAACCGAACCATTTATCAAAGCCGGGCTGCCGCTTAAACCCGCGCCGGTAACCAAAGAAGGGTTGCCGGCAAGCAATGCATTCGGCGTTATTGGCGTCATTAAAGATCCGCCCCATCCGAGCGCGACTAAGGTCTTCATCAACTGGTTCTTGAGCCGAGAAGGGCAGGATTGGTACGGTCGAATCATGCAGAACGGTACACGCCGGCTCGACGTGGACACAAAATGGTTGAAGGAGAGCGGCATTTCCGCGGCTAAGGATGCCTTGACCGTGCAGGAATATCACCGGATGCGCAATCACCTCGAAGACAAATACACCAAAGTCAGAGTTCCGGCGGGAAAGTTCGCGGAGACAATCCTGAAATGAAGCCGTGGTTAGTCGCATTCTTGCGGCCTTGGGGTGATTCAATATGGGGCGACCGGCCGGTCGCCCCTACCAGAAGACGCGTTTGTGGAGGCTCGATCATGAAGCTCATGAAAATCCTTGCGACAGTCATTTTATCGTTCTTATCCGGCCCGCTCGTGTTCGCCGCGTCCGTGGAAGAAGTCGCGCTTTATAATAAGCCAGACCGGCAAAAGGTTCTCATCGAAGGCGCTAAGAAAGAAGGCAAGGTCTCATGGTACACGTCGCTTATCGTTGATCAGGTCGTGCGTCCGGTGAAAGACGCCTTTGAGAAGGAATATCCGTTTCTCCAGATCGAATATTTTCGCGGCAATTCGGAGCGGCTGGTACAAAAAATGTTCGCCGAGTATCAGGGAAAACGATACGAAGCCGACATCGTCGATGGCACGGTAACCGCGCCGATGGTAAAAAAAGGGGGCTACTTACAGCGTTTCTATTCGCCCTCTCTCGCTGAATATCCAGCAGAGCTAAAAGATCCTCAGGGATATTGGGGTGTAAGTAACGTCTATTATTTTTCCCTCGGCTACAATACCCGGATGGTAAAGCCCAATGAAGTCCCGAAAACCTACGAAGATCTCCTCAACCCGCGCTGGAAAGGACAGATGATGTGGTCGACCAGCCGAGGCTCCGGCGCGCCTATGTTCATCGGCAACGTTTTGCAGAACATGGGCCCGGAAAAAGGGAAAGCCTATTTACAGAAATTAAAGGCGCAAAACGTTGCCAAGACCACCGCTAGCAATCGACAATTATTAGACTTGGTCATCGCCGGTGAGTATCCGTTGGCGCTTCATATCTTCAATCATCATGCGCATATCAGCAAAACTGCCGGAGCGCCTGTCGATTGGTATGCTCTGGAGCCCGCATCGGCAACGATCAATACGATTTCTCCGGTGACACGGTCGCCTCATCCGCATGCGACGATGCTCTTGATCGATTTCATTTTGTCCGAGAAAGGGCAGAAGGTTTTTCAAGCGGTCAATTACCTGCCATCCCATCCAAAAGTTCCGGCTAAGCAGCCGGATCTCAAACCGGGAGGAGGCCGATTCAATCGAGCGCTTTATTTCACGCCTGATTCGCAGTTGAACGAGGGCAACGCATGGGTGGAATACTTCGAGAACAATTTTTTGAGATGAACTTGCCTCAGACGATGGTCTTTCAATTGCGCCGAAGTTAGTTGACAAGTGAAAGGGACACGAATAGCTTCGCGTTAGCATGAAACTGCTTTCAGATTCGAAGAAGACATCCGCATGTCAAAGTTAAACTGCGGGGTAGCCGCCATCTGCTGCAAACTTTTCGCGTTCTCCATCCTGGTTTGGTTTGCGCGACCGCTGTCTGCGGCGAGCGTCGAAGAAATCGCCCTGATGAACCGCGCCGACCGGCAAAAAATTCTGATCGAAGGCGCGAAAAAGGAAGGGAAAGTTTCATGGTACACCACGCTGATTGTCGATCAGGTGGTCCGACCGGTGAAAGAGGCATTTGAGAAAGAATATCCGTTTATCCAGATCGAATTCTTCCGGGGCAATGCCGAACGTCTCGTCCAGAAAATGATAGCCGAGTACCAGGCCAAAAGGTACGACGTCGACATCATCGACGGTACGGTCTCGCCGACGATGGTGCGGCGCGCGAATCTGTTGCAGCGGTTTTATTCGCCGGTGCTGGCGGAGTATCCTCCGGACCTTAAGGATGCGCAGGGATTCTGGGGCACGACGAACCTCTATTTTTTCGCGACCGGCTACAACACGCGGATGGTAAAGCCAAATGAAGTTCCGAAAACGTACGAAGATCTCCTCAACCCGCGCTGGAAGGGCCAGATGATGTGGTCGACCAGCCGCGGCTCCGGCGCGCCGATATTTATTGGCACGGTCCTCAATACAATGGGAACGGAAGCCGGCAAGGCTTACGTGCAAAAACTGAAGGGGCAAAACATCGCCAAGACCACGGCGAGTAATCGACAGGTCTTGGACTTGACGATTGCCGGCGAATATCCTCTGGCGCTCCAGATATTCAATCACCACGCGTATATCAGCAAAACATCGGGAGCGCCGGTGGAGTGGCAACCGCATGAGCCTGTAACGGCAACGATTCAAACAATCGCGCTCGCAAAGAATTCACCGCATCCGCACACGGCGATGCTGTTGCTCGATTTTGCGATGTCCGAGAAGGGGCAGAAGGTTTTTCAGCAATCGAACTACTTGCCCTCGCATCCCAAGGTCCCCGCCAAGCAGGTGGATTTGAAGCCCGGCGGCGGGAGATTTAAACGGGCGTACTACATTAACCCCGATGCCCAGTATGACAAAGGGAACGAGTGGGTCGACTACTTTAATAACGTCTTCGTGAAATAGTGAAGTATCGGCGAATTCCGTGGCGAAACACCCGTCATCTGGGGCCTATAACCTTCCAATAAAATCCGCCAACGCCAGCGCGGCGCGCGGAATGTTCCGTTTGAGCTTGCTTTCACATGTCGATGCCGCGACGTGTGTGATGGTCACGGTCTCATTAATCACGGCATATCTTGTCTTGCCGCCGCTTTATTCGGTCATTCAAACCAGCCTGTTCACCACCAAGCTCACCGGCGAGATCGACGAGTTTACTTTTCGCTACTACCAAGAACTGATCCGGGAACTTCAGGTTGTCGGGCCATTTTTGAATACGATTTATTTTTCGGCCGGCAGCGCGCTGTTTGCCACACTGCTCGGCGGTTCCATCGCATGGCTTGTCACGCGGACGGATACACCGTTGCGAGGCTTGGGTTACTTTACCGCCTTCGCGTCCTTCGGCACGCCGTTCATCTTGTACACGATTGGCTGGCTTCTGTTGCTGGGTAAAGCGGGACCGGTGAACTTCTGGCTGAAAACAGTTTTCGATCAACCGGGACCGATCATCAACATCTATTCGCTGTGGGGGATGATTTTCATCGAATCGCTGCTTTGGTCGCCATTCGTGTTTCTCATGTTGGCGGCGGCCTTCCGCTCCATGGATCCGTCGCTCGAAGAGGCATCCGCGGTGTGCGGCGCGCGGGTTTGGCAAACCATGCGCCGGGTATCGCTGCGGTTGATGCTGCCGGCGTTTTTCTCTGTGGTGCTGTTGATTTTTATCCGCTCGTTTGAGTCCTTCGAGATTCCTGCGCTGGTCGGGCTGCCGGGCGACATTCGCGTGCTGACGACGTCCATCTATCTCGACGCGCAAAAGCTGCCGCCGCGTTACGGCAGCGCCGGGGCATTCTCCGTGCTGCTCATGTTCGTGGTGGCCGGTACGCTTTATCTTTACTTCCGCGTCACGCGAGAAGGCGACCGCTTTCACACCATAACGGGTAAAGGTTATCGGCCGGCGCTCATCCATCTAGGCCGCTGGCGCTATCTCGCCGGCGTTGCTTTGCTGGCTTATGCCTTGGTGCTGCTCGTCCTGCCTTTTCTGATCATTCTCTGGGCTTCGCTGTTGCCTTTCTACATGCAACCTTCGATCGAAGCGTTGTCCAGGTTCACAGCGAAGAATTACGTGACTGCGATTCACTTCCCGAAGATCACCGATTCGATCAAGAACAGTATTTTGTTAGGACTCGGCAGCGCCAGCGCGGTGATGGCGCTGACGCTGCTCGCCTCTTGGCTGCTGGTGCGCACCAAAATGCGCGGGCGCTGGTTGCTCGATCTAATGACTACCCTGCCGCTATTGTTTCCAGGTATCGTCATGGGACTGGCGATATTGCGCTTCTACTTATTTGTGCCGATTCCGGTCTACGGCACGTTGTGGATTTTACTCATCGCTTTTGTCACGCGCTACATCCCCTACGGCATCCGTTACACTCATTCGGGTTTGTTACAGCTGCACAAGGAACTGGAAGAGGCGGCCTATACCGCCGGGGCGACATGGTCGAACTGTATGCGACGCATCGTCTTGCCACTCGTGACGCCGTCGTTTCTCGGCGGCTGGGCATTTATTTTTCTCCTGTCGGCGAAGGAGCTATCGATGTCAGTGCTGCTCGTCAGTCCGCAAACGCCGGTGGTCTCCGTGGCGATCTTCGAGCTTTGGGAAAATGCTCAAGTCGGCGAGCTAGCCGCCTTCGGCGTGATCTGGACGGTGATCTTGGTTTCCATCGCGGTCATCTATTATCTCTTCGCGCGCCGCTACGGCGTCCAACAAAGTTGACAAATACGATTTAAGGCAGTGTCGACCTCCGCGCTGCACAACCAACAAATCCAACCGCTGCTTTCGAGTGTGTCCACTGAGCCGTTTAGGTTGTGGTAAAAGGCGTTGCTCGCTCCGTTAGAATGCTTGAAATCTGCTAGAGTATCGGGCAAACACAAGTTGCTGGTTAAATAAAACGGCGAGTTTCGCCGACGGAAACATCAACTGAACCGCAAACCCACGAGAACCATCTGTCCTTAAGACCGGTTGATATCATTCGATCCAAAGGCTGGGCGGTGTTTTGCCTCTTTGGATTTGTAGGGGCCCAGTTTGCGTTTGCTCAAACGTCCTCGTCCTCTGATCATTCGGCGGCACGGGACTTCATGGAGTACTGGGCCGCTAGCCGTTTACTTGTGTCTGGTGGCAACCCGTACTCGCCCGAAGCGCTTTTCAGCCTACAGCAACCGGCCGGGTGGGGCGGTGCCGCGCCCGTTATCATGTGGAATCCCCCTTGGACTCTATTGTTCACACTGCCGTTCGGTTTATTCAGTTATACTACCGGTCAGTTTTGTTGGCTCTTAGCCCATGTTTTTTTGATTCTCATCTCAGTGCAACAACTTTGGTCGATTTACGGAAATACAACAGCACCCTCCCGACTGCCATGGCTGCTCGCTTTGACATACGTGCCAGCGGTTTTTGTTCTAATCATTGGCCAAATTAGCGCCGTCATCCTGGCAGGTTTAACGGCGTTTCTTTACTTCGAGCGAAAACAAAAATGGTTTGCCATGGGCGCGTCTGCTGCGGTTCTATCAGTCAAGCCTCATCTTCTATACTTGTTTTGGATTGTCTTCGTGCTCTGGATTTGGAAAAACCGGCAGTGGCGGGTAATTTCAGGGACGGCGCTGATCGGCTTGAGCGCGGCGCTCATTCCTCTTCTACTCGACCGGCAAATCTACTTTCAATATTTCGCGCTTTACACAATTCCCGATATACCGAGGCCGCTGGATTGGCTGACTCCGACCTTCCGAAGTGCGGTGAGAGTTTTTATTGGGCCAGGTCATGCGTGGCTGGAATTTGCGCCGTCCGTCGTCGCCATTGCGTGGGTTCTCTATTATTGGCATCAGTACAAGCACGGGTGGCAGTGGTGTGAACAACTGCCGCTTATTGTTCTAGTTTCAGTGGTGGGCAGTTTCTTTGCCTGGACCTATGATCAGGTCGCCTTTTTCCCGGCAATCATTGAAGCGGCGATTTGGATACGTCAAAAACCACTTCCTTGGCATGCATTCTGGACCGCCCGGCTCTATATTGCGATCAATGCTTGCCATGCGGTTCTAAGGGTTTGGGTCGCCGACGAGCTTTGGTACTTCTGGTTAGCGCCGGCATTTTTGGTAAACTACCTAATTTTCCGGTGGGAGATGAAAAAAATCGCCCCCTTTAAATCGATCGACGTTTGAGATTTGCTCCGCGCGAGTCGAGGGAGCGAAGCCTTTGGATGGATTTCGAAATTTCTTAATGAGGGATTAACTACCGTTTAGGAAAAATCTGCTTTTGGTCACCCAGTGTTTCGTATTTCTGGACTTCGGAGATGAGTTTGATTTCTTCTCTTCTCATGGGGCTCGCGATTCTCAGCATGGCGGTTCCGGATCCTGTGCCGGCTGATCTAATCGGTCAAATTATATGGCTGTTTCGACGTAGATACGCGTCTCTATGAGATCTCGTCACAACTATCTCAAGAGCGCTCTTTGTTCCATGCCTTTTGAGCGCGGGACAAACCCACGCCCGTTTGATTTCAGCTGTGAGCCTTTGCGTCATGCGCGGTGTTTGCCCGTAAAGCGCTAGTGAGCGAAAATACACGACGCTATGAATTACTCGATGAATTTCATCGTCGCCGCCATATTCGTCGGCTTGACCATTCGCATCGTCATGCATTTCGTCGACAAGAATAGAATTAAGGACGAAATCGAGTCGAAAGGCGGGCGGGTTATTTCAATTGCGTGGAATCCTTTTGCACGCGGTTGGTTCTTTGAAAAAAACGAGCGCCATTATGAAGTCAGCTATGTCGATCGTTCAGGACAGACCGTATCGACGACGTGCAAAACGAGTCTGTTCACAGGAATCTACTGGGCTGAAGGGCCACAATTAGAGCAACCTTTGCCAAGGATTATTTCGCGCCATCATTGTGCTGCATGCGGCTATGCGCTAAATGCCGAGTGGCGAGCTTGTCCCAACTGCGGCAAGACAACGAATTTAGCGTGATCCGACTCGAGTCAACAATCGAACAATTCCTTCGGAATCTTGTCAAAAGATTCCACCGCCCTCTTAGCCATTTGTTGCTCGCAGTTCTCCTCGCTGTAAGTTCCCTTGGCTGTGTCGCCGGGCCGAGTCCGGGCGGCGCGCAAAATCTCGGTTCGGCCCGTTATGTGATACTTGTGCGGCACGCGGAACGAGATTGGCACGGAGAAGATCCGCCGCTCACGGCGGCGGGGGAAGCTCGAGCCCA
>DASXSW010000504.1:0-4344 GCA_036505755.1 Binatia bacterium
CACGAATCCGAGAAAGATTCCTCGCTTTGCTCGGAATGACAACAAGGTAAGTGATCTGTCATCTCGAACGAAGTGAGAGATGTTGAGCTAACTGAACCGCTACCAAACAATGGAAGCGCTCTCTTTACTCCGAAAAAGGACACCAATGAAAAACATACGATCCGCCATAAAGGCTGTTGGGTTGGCAACACTGATCGGTGCGCTTTGCGCGCCGGAATTAATCCAAGGCGCGGAGGCGCCCGGCCGGGCGGCGATGAATACCATCATCGAAGGCGCAAAAAAAGAAGGTAAGGTTTCTTGGGGAAGTTATCTGGATGACGCTGAAGTGGGAGATCTAAATAAGGCCTTTCAAAAGGAATTCCCCTCCGTCAAGGTCGAATACACTCGCCTCAGACCTCCCTACGAGCGTTTGCTGCTGGAGATGCAAGCGGGAACCTTTCCCTACGATACCTTCGCCATTCGTCCCAATCTTATCGGCCAACACCGCCAGCTCGGTTACTTGATCGATCCCATCGATTGGAAGGGCATTTTCAGCGTCGATCCGAGAATGATCCATCCCGATGGCATCGCCGTATCGGTGATCACCAACCCCGCGGTTATCGCTTACAACAAAAATCTCGTTCCCAAGCAGCACATCCCCAAGAGTTGGGCAGACTGTTATAACCCTTTTTTTAAGGGCAAATTGGCAGTGCTGGTGGGAGCGAGCCAAGTGGTAACTCTGTGGAGCGCCTTCGGCGAAAAATGGGGTCTCGAATTTACCAAGAAACTTTTGACCAACAATCCGCGCTGGGTCAGCGGCAATACGAATGCGCAGAACCTCGTCGCCACCGGAGAGATGCTAATGGTTTGTCCGACCGGACATGGCACGTGGTATCGCTATGTCAAAGACCAACCCGGCGCGCCGCTTGCGGCCGTCTTTCCGGAAGGTCCCATTGCAACAGATCGCGACATGCTCCTCACACCGATCAAGGGAGCTGCTCATCCCAACGCTGCTTTGTTGTTGACCGGCTGGATTGGCGGCAAAGGCGTGACATATATGCGCACCGGCCGCGAAAGTATTTTTCATCCGAACTCAGAGCTCGGCGCGCAAGTGAAACGGATGGGCAGGGAAATCAAAGTACAGTCCTGGGAGATATTGCTCGAGGAAGAAAAGTACGAAAGACGAATTTTGGAAATCTGGGGCTTCCCAAAAGCCAAGAACTGAGAAACCCGTCGCGAAATTCATTGGTTCCAGTCGTTCCAAAAGTTCCAATTGTTCGATCCCCCTCCTTAGTCCTCGCCCGCGCCGCGGGGGAGGAAACAGGTGGGGGCTTGAACGGCTTGAACAACTTGAACGTTTTGAACTCGTCTTATTATGAACAATCCGAACTAGATCCATGCAAGAAACAGCGCGTCATACCGGATTGACAATTCCCGGGGTGGAACGGAACCGACTTTCCTTTTTGAAGTTCAAATTGAGCAAGCTGCTCCTGCCTCTGGTCATCGTCGTGGTGCTATGGCTGTTGGTGGTGCCGGTCATCATGCTGATCGCGAGCAGCTTGCGCACTGGGCCGCCCAGTCTTCCCGGTCCCTGGACACTGAGAAATTTCGCGGTTGCGTTCAGCAGCGAGTTTTTCTTTCGCAGCCTTGTCAACACCTTCATCGTCTCCACCGGAGCAACCGCGGCGGCGGTCGGCCTCGCCATTATTTTTGCGTGGCTAATCGAGCGCACCGACATGCCCTTTCGCGGCGCCGCTTGGGTCGCGGTCTTGTTGCCGCTGGTGATTCCAGGAGTCCTCTTTGCGCTGGCTTGGATGTTATTGCTGCTGCCCAAAACCGGATTGATCAACGTGGTCGCCCGTGCCGCTTTAGCCGCGTTTGGCTGGAACGTTGAGGAGGGACCGCTGAATATCCAATCTCTGGGCGGGCTCATCTATCTAGGCGCGCTGCGCGGCGTGAGCACGGCTTTCCTCATGATCGTGGGGCTTTTTCGGCTGATGGATCCCGGACTGGAAGAATCGGCGCGAATTTCGGGAGCACGGCCCTGGGTCGTCTTCTTTAAAATCACCCTGCCTCTGCTTGCGCCGGCGCTTTTCGCCGCCGCCACTTATTCCTTCGTATCCCATCTCGATTCTTTTGAAGCGCCGCTCGCCGTGGGCTTGCCGGCGGGGATCTTCGTTCTCGCGACGTTAATTTATTTCCAGGCGATGCTGTCGGTTCCAGGTGATTACGGCTTGAGCGCTGCGTATGCCGTCTTCTTTATGGCGCTCATGGCCCTCATGGCAATTTTTTATGCGCGTTTGATCAGAAGCTCAGAGCGTTATGCGGTGATCCGCGGACGGGGGTTTAACCCCAGCAGGTATCGTCTGGGGAGGTGGCGCTTTGTCGCCGTAGCGCTATTTGGCGCTTATTTCTTATTGACCGTTGCGGCTCCGATTCTTGTGTTGGCCTGGGCTTCGCTTCTGCCCTACTATATGGCGCCCTCGGCGCAAGCTTTAAGCTCGGTTTCGTTCAAACACTATTTCGCCATCCTCAGCGATCCCAGGTTCATGACTGATTTCTTAAATACGATCTACCTGGCCGTCGGTGCCGGCACAGCGACCATGGCCGTCGCGCTGCTTATCTCTTGGGTCGTCGTGCGCGGAAAAAGCCGCGCCAGGTTTATTCTCGATGGTCTGACATTCATCTCCTTCGCCGTTCCCGGTGTCGTGTTGGCGCTGGCGCTGATTTTTGTTTACCTAAAGGCGCCGTTCCGCTATCTGGGCATTTACGGCTCGATCTGGATGATCATCTTGGGCTTGATGACCGAATATCTCGCCTTTGCGACGCGCACGACGAACGGGGGTCTCATGCAGATTCACAGCGAACTGGAGGAGGCAGGCGCGGCCAGCGGCGCCCGTCGGCTAATAACGCTGTGGAAGATTACCGTTCCGTTGCTGATTCCGTCGCTGGTAGCGGGATGGGTTTGGGTCGTCGCGCACTCGCTCAGAGCGTTTTCACTTCCGCTGGTATTGGGAACGAAGAAAAACGAGGTTCTTTCGGTTTGGATATGGATTCACTGGCAGAACGGACATATTCCCATGGCCGCGGCGTTGGGCGTTATCTTGATTGGCATAACGGCGCTATTGGCGATCGCGGCGCGACAAGTCATTGCGCGCGGCTCACTGGGAACCCGGTAGCGTCGTTATTCGGTTGCGCGTTTGGAAAAATACTCCGTCCCTCACCCTTCCCTCTCCCTAAAAGGGCGAGGGTAAAAGTTATGGGATCCGCTTCCCTCGCCCTTTGGGAGAGGGCTAGGGTGAGGGCCATTTTCATGCTCTGTGGGCGAGCGTAAGCTCATCACACACTTTGTTCAAAAAAGGAGCGATCAGATGGGCAAAACCTATCAGGTAATTTCGGCTGATTCGCATTTGGAGGTCTCCACCGATCGATGGACCCACCGCGTGCCGCAAAAATATCAAGATCGTGCGCCGCGCCGCCTGCGCTTGCCCGGCGGCGGCGACGCTCACGTTGTCGAGGGACGAGGCATCATGATCGAGCCGGTTCGTGTAACCGGAGAGTGGCGCGTCTATCCGTTCGGCGGACGATTCGGCGAAAACCCCGGATCCGGCTCGGCCGAGCAGAGATTGCATGAGCAGGACATCGACGGTGTTGAGGCGGAAGTGCTGTATCCCGGCAGCCAAGGGCCGAACTTCTGGCGCGGCATCAAAGACGATCAAGCTTACAAAGCGGTTGTGCGAGCTTACAACGATTGGTTGGGCGAGGAATACTGCGCGGTGGCGCCTGACCGGTTAATCGGCCTCGGTCTGATCCCTGAGACCGGCGTGAAAGACGCAATCGCCGAGATGGAACACTGCCTACGCATTGGACTCAAAGGGGTTGCGCTCAACGCTTTTCCCGCCGGGCGCATGTATCCCAGCGACGACGACGATGAATTCTGGCGCGCAGCCGTCGACATGAATGTGCCGGTGAGCGTCCACGTCATGTTCCAGTTCGGCGGCGCCGAGCGTTACGGCGGGCCATGGTTTCAATACGCCCGCAAATTCGAGCAAGAAGTTTACAACGCCGGGCGCGATATCGTCGGGCGCTACGCCAACTATTACACGCAACGGGGCGCGCGCGACGCCATCCGCCTGGTCATCGCCGGAGTTTTTGACCGCTTCCCGCGCTTGAAGATCTATTTTGCGGAAAATCAAATCGGCTGGATTCCCCACTGGCTCGAACAGGCCGACAGCATTTATGAACGGAATCACAAATGGGCGGTGGATTTGCTCGGGTTGAAACCGCTTGGTCGGCTCCCCAGTGAGTACATTAAAGAGCATTGCTTTTGGGGCTTTCAGTATAACCCCGTGGGCGTCCAGCTGC
>DASXSW010000505.1:0-2547 GCA_036505755.1 Binatia bacterium
GGAATCGAGGCCGCCGAAGTATTGCCGTATCTATCGACATTCACCATCACCTTTTCCATCCCGACGCCAAGCCTTTCGGCGAGCGCAACGATGATCCTGCGATTAGCTTGATGGGGAATCACCAGCGATATCTGTTCGACATCGACATTTGCCTCAGCCAATGCTTGTCGGCTGACCTCCTCCATCGAGCGCACGGCGATCTTGAAGACTTCTTTGCCATTCATCGTGATCGTATGTTCGTTTTGCCGCACCGTCTCGGCGGTTGCCGGCTTGAGCGACCCACCGGCGGGCACGTACAGCGTCTTCACGTAGGAACCATCGGTGCGCAGCTTGGTGCTGAGAATCCCGGAACCATTTTCGGTAGCGCCTAGGACCACGGCGCCGGCGCCATCACCGAAAAGGATGCAAGTCGCGCGGTCTTGCCAGTTGAGCAACCGGCTGAGCGCATCCGAACCGATCACGAGAGCATTGTCAATCTGACCGGTACGAATAAAGGAGTCCGCCACGGATAAAGCGTTCAAGAATCCCGAACATGCCGCGCCGACATCAAAAGAAAAAACGTTGCGCGCCCCGAGCATATCTTCAAGAACGCACGCGGAGCTGGGGAAAGGATAGTCCGGCGTCACCGTGCCCATGATAATGGCATTGAGATCTTTGGCCTCCATGTCGGCATCCGCCAGGGCCCGCCTGGCGGCTTGAAACGCCATATCGGCATTGCCTTTGCCATTATCGAGCACTCGCCGCTCTTTAATGCCTGTTCTTACGGTGATCCACTCGTCGCTGGTATCGACCATTTTTTCCAGGTCGCGATTCGTCACAACCCTAGTGGGAAGGTCAGATCCGGTTCCCAAGATCGCGCTGCGACGTTGTGACCGGGTCATTGGGCTCTCCTGAAAATCGCGCAGGCGTTGGTCCCACCGAAACCAAAAGAATTTGACAGCGCGACTTCGATAGCGGCTTTACGTGCTTTATTGGGCACGTAATCGAGATCGCACGCGGGGTCTGGATTCTCATAATTGATCGTCGGTGGCAGCATGCCGTCACGAAGCGCGAGCACGGAGTAGACGCCCTCCACGGCGCCGGCGGCGCCGAGCAGGTGACCCGTCATGGACTTGGTCGAGCTTACCGCGAGCTTGGCGGCTTGTTCTCCGAACACTGTCTTGATGGCCATGGTTTCATTAGCGTCGTTGTATTCGGTCGAGGTCCCATGCGCGTTGATGTAATCAATATCGCTCGGCGCAATCCCGGCGTCTTTCAGGGCCAAGCGCATGCAACGCGCCGCGCCTTCACCCTCCGGCGATGGCGCGGTCATATGATATGCGTCGCCATTGGCGGCATAGCCGATCACTTCGGCGTAAATCTTTGCGCCGCGTTTGAGCGCCTGCTCGCGCTCCTCGAGGATCAACACCCCCGACCCTTCGCCAACCACGAAACCGTCGCGTTCTTTATCGAATGGCCGGCTGGCTCGTTCGGGTTCGTCGTTACGAGTCGAGAGCGCTTTCATGGACGAAAAACCGCCGACGCCGAGAGGGGTAATGACCGACTCGGCGCCGCCGGCGATAACGGCATCCTGCATTCCGCGCCGGATCAAATGGAACGCTTCGCCGATAGCGTGAGTGCCGGAAGCACAGGCGGACGTCGGTGTCCAATTAACCCCTTTGGCGCCGTAGCGAATCGCGATATGACCGGCAGCCAAGTTGGAAATAACTTTCGGAATGAAAAATGGCGAGATCTTTCGAGGCCCACCATCGAGCAGCGCCTTGTGAGTGACTTCGATCGTATCGAGACCACACAAACCGACACCAATAATCACGCCGACCTCTTCCGCGAATTCCCCTTCGATTTTCAACCCGCTGTCCTCCACCGCCATCGCCGCCGCGCCGAGCGCATATTGAATAAAGAGATCCATTTTTTTGATCTCTTTAGCGTCGATGAAATCTTCCGCCTTGAAGTCCGGTACTTCGCCGGCGATGCGCGACGCGAATCCGTCAGTCGCAAACCGTGTAATCTTGCGGATTCCCGACCGGCCTTCTAGTATAGCCTGCCAATTCTTTTCGACACCGGTTCCCAGCGGAGAAACTATACCTAGACCCGTTACAACAACCCTACGTTGTTCGTTCATGTTCACGCGCCCCAACCACACATTAATCAAATTGTAATGGAATTGAAACTTTATAGTTGACTCGCCAGAGCGGGTCAATAGGAATTCAGATTATTGATATTTTTCATGCACTTGGAGGATCCGATGAAGGAGTGGTTCGATTCTGCTTGGGGCCATCTGCAAGCTCTGCGGATGGTCATCGTGCTCGCTCTGCATCGCTTCCAACACTGCAGCCACGGAATCGCGCAGGCCGGCTAGATCGTAACCACCCTCGAGCAAGAAGGCGATACGGCCGTCGGCGAATCGCTCGGCAAGGACGAGCAGTTTCTCGGCCATCGCGCCGAATCCTGCTTCGGTAACCCCCATGCCACCCAACGGATCGCGCCGGTGCGGATCGAAACCGGCGGAAACCAAAATCCACTCCGGTGCAAATTTTTCCGCGGCGG
>DASXSW010000506.1:0-5724 GCA_036505755.1 Binatia bacterium
CGAAGTTCTCGTCTACTACCAAACGCCGTGGGGCGTACGCAGTCAAACTTACTTGCTGTCCAAAAACGCGACGGAACGCTTCTTCATCACTCTGCGCGAGAAAAACCAGCAAGTCGCGCTGGCCGACGTCAACCAGCGCGCCAAGGACAGCGTCGGCGGCATTAAGAATCTGCCTGGCTCCATTGTGCGGGCCGAGCGCGAGCGGCGCAGTGCCACGCCCGAAGAGCGCGACGATACGACATTCACATTGATCCGCGAAGCCGGCGGAACAGGCGGCGGTTTTCAAAGGGTTTTGGACTTCCAACTTCTCAGTGATAATGAGCGTGATCCGGGCAGCAAATACAAATTGCCGCCGATTCAAGGAAGCATATCAGCAAGCCGCTTCAGCATGAGCGGCAATCTGCCGACCGGATTGTGGGGCAATCAACTCGCGATCGGCGGAGATCTTCGAAGTCCCTTCGCCGGCGTTCAGCTGCCGATTCCCTTGCTCGAGGGCTTTATTCCGGTCGACTTCATGGTCCAAGGGCGGCCCGGCGGTGTGTCACTCTATCCGAGAATCCGCACCGGCGGCGACACAGGCGCCGACCCCGAACTGTATCGTTGACCTAGGAGGCTCGAGTTTTGCCGAGGAAAGAGCTCCTTCGCGGTTGCATCTCCATACTCGTCGGTTTGGTGATTTGGGAAATTCTCACGCGGCTACTGCTTGAAAACGAGCTTTTGATCCCGCCGCCGACCAGCGTTATCCGATCGTTTTGGAATCTGACATTTTCCGGGCAGCTCAACAAACATTTTGCCGCCACTCTGATTGAGTTTTCCTACGGTTTTACTACCGCCTGCATCGTCGGCATCGTGATCGGCTACTTCATGGGCATGCATAAGTGGTTCGACGAGATCATGGACCCGTGGATTGCTACTCTTTATTCGATTCCGATCATTACAGTCGTGCCGCTGATCATCATCTGGTTCGGTATCGGCATGATTTCCAAAGTGATCGTCGTATTCAAAATCACCGCGGTGGCTATCATATTAAACACCGCTGCCGGTATTAAGAACCTCGACCCTGTGTGGATCGAACTCGCCAAGTCGTTGCGCTTGAGCATCTGGGAAACAACTTATAAGATCCACTTTCCTGGTGCCCTGCCGTACATCATCACAGGCATGCGCCTCGGCGTCGGCCGGGCTTTGCTCGGCGTCGTCGTCGCTGAACTCATGGCCGCCAATGCAGGCCTCGGCTACATGCTGCGTGATTCGTCGGAAACGTGGGACAGCCCAAAGTTATTCGTGACCGTGATCCTGCTCGCTGCGATCGGACTGGTCAGCTTTAACTTGATCAAGCGCCTAGAGCAAAAAATGGCGCCGTGGCGCCAAAGCGCGGAATGGTCTACCGAGTAACCGCCGAGCTAAAGCTTTTCAATCCAAACGCAATGAACGTATCGGACCGAAAATTCTCTGCTAATGTGCTTAAAGTTGCCTCGGTCGTGGCCGGACTCACGCTTTGGCATCTCGTCGCGGTGTACGTGATTAACGACTCTGCTCTGCTGGTGTCACCCATCGTCGTGGTCAAGACCACTTACGAAATGCTTTTCGTCACAGGCGAGCTTTATCCGCATCTGTTTGCCAGCTCGGGGATTTTTTTTTACGGCTTTGTCCTGGCCATCATCGCCGGTGTGCCACTCGGCTTCGTCATGGCGTTGAGCCCGCTGGTGCGCGATTACGTCAACCCGTGGATGGCGACGCTTTACACGACGCCGCGCATCGCCTTTGCGCCCATTTTGCTCCTCTGGTTTGGCATCGGCGCGGGATCGAAGGTTGCCATCGTCTTCCTCGGATGCGTGTTTCCGATATTGATTAATTCCTATTACGGTATGCGCGTGGTCAACCGCGAGTACGTCGAGCTCGCCCGCTCGTTTCGGTTGCGACCGTGGGAATTGTTTTTAAAAATCATGCTGCCCGCCTCGTTGCCCTTCATACTTTCCGGCATCCGTCTCGCCATCGGCCGCGGTCTCACCGGCGTTGCCATCGCCGAGTGGTTTGGCGCTACGGAGGGCTTGGGTTATCTGGTCTACTTCGCCGGTCAAACGCTGAACGTACCCACCCTCTTTGTCGGTGTGACGACATTTGCGGCACTCGGGATCGTCGGCTTCGAATTGATCCGGCGCTTCGAAGCATATGTCACGCCGTGGCGGAAAGAAGCCCAAGGAGGATGATGTGGCCGGGCCGGTTTTAGAGCTAAGAAACCTGCACAAGGAAATCCCGTGCAAGGACCGCGAGCCGTTCGCTATTTTTAAGAACATCAATTTATCGCTGCGCGACGGTGAATTTGTCAGTGTCGTCGGCCCGAGCGGCTGCGGCAAGACAACCATGCTGCGCGTAATCAACGGCCTGCTTCCGCGCACTGACGGCGAGATCTTTATCGACGGCAAATCCGCGGCCGAGCTGGATCACGAGCTGGTCATGGGCTTTGTTTTTCAAGGAGCATCTCTATTGCCTTGGCGGACTAGCCTCAAGAACGTTCTCCTCGGCCTCGAAGGACGCGGCGGCAATCCCAAGGGAGCGGAACAGATCGCCCGAAAGTATTTGGATCTCGTCGGGCTCTCAGGCTTCGAAAATCACTACCCGCACGAACTGTCCGGCGGTATGCAGCAGCGCGTCAATCTGGCCCGCGCCTTAGCGATCAATCCAAGAATTCTCCTGATGGATGAACCGTTCGCTGCGCTGGACGCGCAGACGCGCAATTTTATGCAGCTCGAGCTGCTGAGAATCTGGTCAGAAACCAAGAAAACCGTCATCTTTGTCACCCACATGATCGCCGAAGCGATCCTGCTCTCCGACCGAGTGGTCGTCTTCAGCCATCGACCCGGGACGATCCGCTCTGAATTCAAGGTACCGCTCGAACGTCCAAGAAGCATGGAGATGCGCGCGGACCCGCGCTTCTTGGAATTGGAAAACATTGTATGGAAGCAGATTGAAGAAGAAGTGAACGCCTCGGGCGGCTTCGCGCAAATGTAGGTCATTTTCAAAGAAGGGATTGTCGCATGGTAATGACCAAAGGAACGATGACGGCGCTTATCGCGCTGTTTGTAACCCTCGGCTGGACCACCCCGGCTCTCGCGGCGGATGCCGGGATGTTGAAGATGCGTTTCACGCAGAGCGGCAACACTTCGTCGAGCTGGCCGCTGTACGTCGCTGAACAAAAGAAGTTGTTCGAAAAAAACGGGCTGCAGGTTGAAGTGATCATCATCCGCGGCGCCACCAATGTCGTGCGTGCGGTCCTCAGTGAAACCATACCCATCGGCCGCATCAATCCCGACTATGTGATCGGCGCCGCCGATAAAGGCGCGAAGGTAAAAATCGTCGCCGCTAACATGGAAAAGATTCCTTACGACATCTATGCCCGTCCGGAGATCAAAACCGGCGCGGAGCTAAAGGGTAAGACGCTCGGCGTCAGCACCTTGACCGGCGGGACGACACTGATGGTTTATGAAGTCTTGGAGAAAGCCTACAAGCTCAAGGAAAATGATTACAAACTTTTGGTCGTCGGCACTTCGCCGGAGCGCTACGCCGCCCTCAAAGGCGGCTCGGTGCACGCCTCTTTTATGGGCCCGCCTTTTACGTTCCGCGCCGCCAAGGACAATTTTCGTAAGCTCGCCAACTTTCATGAATACCTCGGGCCTATACTTTTCACTGCAGACTTCGCGCATACGAACTACATCAAATCGAACCGCACAGAAATTGTCCGTTATCTAAAGGCGATGATCGAAGCGACGCGGTGGCTCTATGATCCGAAGAACAAAGAAGAAGCGCTGGCGATTCACATGAAGGTTTTGAAGGCCGGCCGAGAGAGCGCCGAGGAAGACTACAAGTATCTTGTCCAGGATTTTCAGCCGTTCCCGCGGGATGGCACGGTCAGCAAAGTTTCCTTCGACAAGACGATGGAGTTAAGAGCCAAGGAAGGCATTTATCAAGGCAAGAAAATTCCGTCGGCCGGCGACTATGTCGACCCGACCTTAATCGACGAATCTCTTAAGCTCGCGGGAAAATCATAAAACCAAGCAATTTGAATAGAACCATACAATCGGAAAGGTTTTGACTCATGAAATTGGCCTTCAAAATTTTGCTCGCGTCAGCTGTCACGTTCACTTGCGCCGTCACTGCGGGTGAGGCCCAAACATTAAAAAAGATCCGGATCGGTTACCCTTCCTTGAGTTTTCGGCAATCGAACGTTTGGGTGGCCAAGGAAGTCGGGCTGTTCAATAAGTATGGTCTCGAGGTGGAACCTATTTTCCTGCGCGGCGGGCAGATTGCGACCCAAGCACTGGCCGGCGGCGATCCTCCCATCGTCAACATCGGCACCGTCGTGCAGGCGAACTTGACGGGTTTTAGTCTCGTCCTGGTGGCGGCCGTGGAGACCGCCTACGATCAGATCGTCTTCGCTCGTCCGGAGATCAAGAGTCTCGAGCAGTTGAAAGGCAAAAGGTTCGGTATCAGCGGCTTTGGCGCCGCGACCCACTACGCAACTATCATCCTGATGAGACACTTGAAGTTCGAGCCGAAGGATCTCCAACTGGTGCCGGCCGGCCCTGACGCCGAACGGTTGGCCGCCATGAGCGCGGGAAAAATCGATGCTTCGTTATTTACTTCCTCGGCGGCCGCGCCAGCGCGCAGAGCTGGATTCGCCGAGCTGCTGCAGGTGGCCGATCTCGGCGTCGAGGTTCAAGGCAACGGCTTTGCGACCTCCCGCGCCTATGTGCAGAGCAATCGCGATGTGGTGAAAAATGCGCTCAAGGCGTTCGTCGAAGCGATTTATTTCATCTACGCCAACAAGAAAGAAGCTCAAAGAGTGTTTGCCAAATACATGCGCACCAACGATCCCGAGGTGCTCGAAGATTCTTACAACGGCTACGTTAAATCGATTCCAAAGAAGCCCTACCCGACACTCAAGGGGATCCAGTTCATGCTCGACATGCTCGCCGAGAAAATGCCTCAGGCAAAGACCGCCAAGCCGGAGCAGTTCGTCGACTTGAGCTTCTTGCAGGAACTCGAGAAAGAAAATTTTTTCAACGAGATGGCAAAGCGATATCCGACGAAATAACAAGATGGAGTGATGGAGTATTGGAATGATGGAATGTTGGGTTTTTCCGAACCCATTACTCCAATACTCCAGTATTCCAATACTCCAGAGATTTTTAACCACAGGAGGCAATCATGGCGCGAAAAGTCATTCAACCAAAAACTCTCAACGATCCACGGCCACGGTATTCGCAAGCCGTTCTTACGACTGGCCGCACGCTGCTATTCATCGCCGGTCAGACCGCTTCCGATAAAGACGGCAACGTCGTCGGCAAGGGCGACATTAAAGCTCAGACGGAACAGGTCTTCAAAAACATCAAAGCCGTCTTGAAAGAAGCAGGCGCGACGATCGATAATTTGGTCATGACGACCACTTACATTATCGACCGAGAGTACCGCGAAGGCTACAACGAAGTGCGCCGTGAGCAATATAAAAAACATTCGCCCACGAGCACGTTGGTGATCGTCAAAGGACTGGCTCATCCCGATTATCTGATCGAGATCGCCGGCATTGCCGTCCTCTAGCAATGAAAGTCACGGTTCTCGACGACTACCAGCGCGCATTCGATTCTACGGACGCGATCAAGCGGCTAAGGCAAAAGGTCGAAGTCGAGATTTTCACCGAAAAGCTACCGACGGATGATGCGATCATCG
>DASXSW010000507.1:0-5530 GCA_036505755.1 Binatia bacterium
TGCTAATGTCCTGACCCAGAAGTTCGTCGTTCTTTGCCGTCATACCGGCCCTTCGGCTATGCTCAGGATAGACTCCAGCCGATATCCAGAGTCTTTGAAATTCCTGGATTCCGGGTCGGGCTAGCTTCAGCCTGAGGCTGATCCGCCTCTGGCGGAAATCGCGGCCAGCTTGCCCGGAATGACATTGGAGAGTTATATCGCGATTTTCTGGGTCACCACACTAGCTCTGCCATATCGCCGCGGCGCATTCACAGTCAAAAAATCTCGGCATCTGCTTGCCAACAGCATTCACTTCAACTATGCATCGACGGAGCAAGGAGAAGTGACATGCCAACGGTGAAAGTAAACGACGTTGAAATCTACTATGAAGAACATGGCAAAGGCCGCCCGATGGTCTTTCTGAGCGAGACCGCCTGCGACGGTGAAGTTTGGAAGATCTATCAGGTCCAAGAATTTTCCCAGGACCACCGTGTGATCATTCACGACTATCGCGGCACCGGACAGTCGGGCAAGCCGTCGATCGACTACACGACGGAAATATTCGCAGAGGACGTAGTTGGGTTGATGGATTATCTTGACGCTGAGGATGCCATCGTCGTGGGCCATTCGATGGGTGGCAGGGTGGCGCAGCTGCTCGCCCTGGATCATCCGAGGAAGGTTCACAAACTCGTTTTGGCCTCCACGGGATCGCACTATCCAAAAACCAAGGGTTTGCCGCTAAAAATCTGCAAGGAAATGATCGAGTGGGGTTACGAGAAATATGAACGGGACCATACGGTCCTGGTCGGCTGGACGGATGAATTTGTCAAAGCGCATCCTGAAAAGATCGAGCAGTACCTGAAGGTCAGAATGCACAATCTCTGTCCGGTGGAATTCTATCTGCGTCATTTGATCGCGCGCCAGAGCCACGACACCAGCCAGCGGTTGAAAGATATCAAACAGCCGACGCTCATTCTGGTCGGCGATGGCGACCGCAACATGACCAGCGAAATCAATCACAGGATGTCCTCGGAAATCCTGGCCAATGAAATCCCGAATTCCAAGCTCGTCGTCCTGCCGAACGAGCGCCATAGCTATTTCTTTTCGAATCCTGCCGAAGCCCATAAGCTGATTCGTGAGTTCATCAAAGATTAGATCTGTGGAGAACTAAATGCCGACAGTCCAAGTTAGAGACGGGGAAATTTACTACGAAGTCCGTGGGCGCGGCCAACCTTTTCTCTTTTTCAGCGAAACCGCGTGCGATGGCGAGATATGGAAGCGTTTTCAAGTTCCTGAGTTCTCGAAAGATCACCTGGTGATCACCCATGACTATCGCGGCACCGGTCGGTCGAGTAAACCGTCGATCGATTATACCACGCGGATGTTCTGCGACGACGCTGTGGCGATCTTGGATCAACTTAATGTAAAGGATGCGATTCTCCTAGGGCATTCCATGGGCGGCAGGGTCGCACAATTACTGGCTTTGGAATATCGAGAACGGGTCAATAAATTAATTCTGGCCTCCAGCGGCGCTTCGTTTCCCGGGCCGCCGGGTCTGCCGCTCACGATGTGCAAGGAAAAGATCGAGTGGGGATATGAAAAATACGTCCGAGAAAACACGATTCAAGTCGGCTTTCCCGATGAATTTGTAGAAACTCACCCTGATCGACTGGAAGCTTTCTTTCGCGTCCGCCTGGCAAATCTTTGTCCAGTCGAATTCTATCTGCGTCATGTGCTCGCCAGGCAAGCACATGATACCAGCCGACGGCTCAAAGATATTCAAGTACCGACTCTGATCATGGTCGGAGAAAAAGAAGGCGATCCGAAAGTCGTGATGAACCATCGCACGTCTTCGGACATCTTGGCCAACGGTATCCCGAACGCGAAGCTCGTGGTACTGCCGAATCAGAAGCACAATTATTTTGCCAGCGATCCCGAGGCGGCGCACAAAGTCGTTCGCGAGTTCTTGATGGAATGAACAGCCGCAGCAAAATGCGGGTATCAAGAATTGAGACGAAAGGGCAAAAATTCTGGTGTAGGGGCGACCGGTCGGTCGCCCTTGATTGTTACCGGCTGCTAAATATGCGCGAAGGCCCGCACCCAGTTCTTCGGCACCGCAGTATGTCCCTCGCCGGTCTCGTCCTCAGCGAGAAATACATCGCCCGGTCCGAAAGTCCTCTTCGTGCCATCCCCGATACCGATCTCGACAGTGCCGGAAAGCGTAATACACCATTGTCTTCGCGGCGCCGGATGCCAGCCGTGTAGATCGTCGCGATTCATATCGTTTTTGAATACCAACGTCTTAACGGGAAGGTTTTCTAGGAAATGTTTCGATCCCTCGCTCTGGTCTAAATCCTCAAAATGAGATTTGCCATCCTCACCGGTGTAGATTCTGCAAAATTGCATCTGACCTCCCAAAGTGAACGTTCCTATCGCTTAGCAGCAATCGGGCAATTTTTTCAAGCCATCCGGGGGATTCGGACGCGACTGTTTACTTCCGGAAGCTGCCGACGGGCGACATCTGTGGTCGCCTGTTCGAGAAGACGCAGGATCTGACCCCTGGTTACAAACAAAGTGATTACTGACGGCGTTCCGTTGACAGCCGCAGCACCCTGGGCTAACTATGGGGGATATTCCTTTCGACTCGGAGGCGACATGGCAGATTCCAATTCAGCAACTTCTACAACGGACCCTTTGTGGCAACAAACCTGGGGCAATCACGAATTCATCGAGCATTGGGCAAACAAGGGCTGGCAGGCGCCAATCCGAGAAATCCAAGTAGCGATGGTTTTGCGGATGATCCCTCATCCGCTCGATGCACCTATGCGAGTTCTCGACATCGGCGCCGGTTACGGCGCTCTGGCCGGGGCTGTTCTAGATGAACGAGCCAACGCAACAGCTGTCTGTCTGGACGCTTCGGAAGCGATGTTGAAGCTTGGTAACGAGCGCAACAAAGACCTCAAGGATCGGATAAGCTTTATTCAAGGATCACTTGAAAATCCGGATTGGCTCAAGTCTGTGAACGGAACCTTTGACGCTGTGATCTCGTCGCGAGCCCTGCATCACTTCACGGAGCATCAGCGGAGACGCTATATCTTCCGGGAAGTATTTGATCTGGTTGGCAAAGGAGGCTGTTTCATCAACGCGGACAATGTCCGGGCGACGACGAAGTCTCTTGGAGAACGCTATCGCCGAGCGCGCGATGAATATCTTGATCGTCGTGTCCGAGAATCTACCGATGGCAAGACGAACTTGGCAGAGGTTCGCGCGGCGACGCCAAGCAGCTATCATGGGCCCCATAATAACGGGTATCTCGAAGAAGAACTCGCTTGGCTCAAGGAGGCCGGATTCGAGGATGTGGATTGCTTCTGGAAGTTTACGACGATGGTGGTGTACGGCGGGTTTAAGTCTTAGAGTCCGTTCAAAACGTTCCTGAGATTCAAATCGTTCAAGACCGTTTGGCCCCGCAGCTAAACTCGCTGTTCACCACCTGCGACGGTCTTGAATCGTAGCCGCACGTAATCCGCGAACCAACTGCCGTCCGCTTTCCGCAATCTCGGTTCCAATTCCCTCCTCACTTCCTTAAGGAAAAAGTCGCGTTCTGCTTCGGACAGCGAATTCGTAAACGGTTGAGCGAAAACCTCCAACCAGGCAACGATATCCCCGCGAAGTTTGGTTGGGCGCGGGATCAGCTCAATATATTCAACTGTGAAACCGAATTTGCTTAATAACTCTGAATATTCCTCAGCCGACGGATAGTACCACGGATCAACCACCCACGGGTCGATACTACGCTTGCGTAAGCCATTGTGGAGAGCGTCACGGATAGATTCGACGTTGCCTTTGCCGCCGAACTCGCCGACGAACCGACCGCCCGGTTTTAAACACTTTGCCACGCCTGCCGCGACTAACTCGGGATGCTTCATCCAATGCAGCGCAGCATTGGAAAAGACAGCGTCGAATGGTTTGCTGAAGGCGAGGCGTTGCCCGTCCATCAGGACGACATCCAAGCTTCGTTTACGTGACGCTCGAAGTTGCGCGAGGCTGGCATCGACGCCAATGACAACGCTGCCCGCTGCTGCGATTTTTTCCGTGAGCACGCCGTCACCGCAGCCGAGATCCAAGATCACTTCGCCAGGCTTCGGATCAAGGAGCTGCAAGAGCGGTGCACCGAGATCAGCAACAAAGCGCGCGGTTTTCGCGTAGCTGTCGGGATTCCACGAGGTCGTCTGACTCATCGAGAACTACGATAGCATCTCGCAATTGTCTTGAAAAAGCCGAAATTCTCCGTAGTCTTAACTACTTTATGGCAACTCGAGATACGGATTTATCTTCACTGCGCATCGATCGGTCGTCTTCTGCCGGAAGGTCACAACGCAATCCGCGCAAATTTAGCAAGATCATAGTTTGGGCGATCGTCGTCGCGGCGGTGGTGGTGACCGCCGTCTTTCTTAAGAATTGGTTGAATCCTGGTGTCGAAGTGCAGCTGGCTACTGTCTCATTGACTTCACCGTCCCAGGCCAATGCCGTCTTGACCGCCAGCGGCTACGTGGTTGCACGGCGTAAAGCCGCGGTGGCCTCCAAGGGAACGGGGACGCTAGTTTATTTGGCCGTGGAAGAGGGTGACCGCGTCAAGAAAGGACAGGTGATCGCTCGCCTGGACGATTCGGATGTCATGGCCAGCCTGCAACGCGCGCGGGAAAATCTCCGCGTGGCCGAAGCAGACCTCTACGACGCGAAGACGAACGCGGAGCGCATGCGCACCTTGCTCAAGCAAGGGATGATAGCGCAAGCGGAATACGACATATCGGAAGCGCGTTATAAACGGGTTGTCGCCACCATCGATGCCGCAAAATTCGGCGTCAGAGAAGCGCAAGTTGCTGTAGACAATACCAGAATCGTCGCGCCTTTCGACGGCACGGTATTGAAAAAGAACGCCGACGTCGGCGAGATCGTTGCGCCACTAGCCGGCGCCGCAAGCTCGAAAGCGGCAGTCGTGACCATCGCCGACATGTCGTCGCTCGAAGTCGACGCCGATGTGTCCGAAGCAAACATCACACGCGTCGCTTCGCAGCAGAACTGTGAGATAGCTTTGGATGCCTATCCACAGCAGCGCTATCCGGGCTATGTTACCAACATCGTGCCCACTGCGGATCGTGCCAAGGCGACGGTTATGGTGAAAATCAAGTTCAAGCAGTACGACCAGCGCGTGCTGCCGGAGATGGGCGCAAAGATTACTTTTCTCGCGCCGGGGTCCAGCAGCGATAGGACAAACATCAAGCCGGTTTTGACCGTGCCGGCGACGGCAGTGGCGACGCTGGATGGTCGCCAGGTGGTATTTCAAATCAAAGATGAGCGTGCCGTCGAGATACCCGTGACGACGGGCAAAAAGCTCGCGAGCCTGATCGAGATCACCAGCGGCCTGAAGGAAGGCGATAAGGTCATCAGCAAGGCGGACGATCAGATCAAAGCCGGCGCCAAGGTCTTCGTCAAAGGAAAGTAACAATCGCGTCATCCATGGAATCATCTTTCATCCAAGTGCAGGAGCTGT
>DASXSW010000508.1:0-4397 GCA_036505755.1 Binatia bacterium
AGCCGGTCGCAAGGCAAAGGAGCAATGCCAACGCATACCAATACAAAATAGATAGTTTGGATGAGGTCTGCTTTCTTTTTACGTCAATGAACATTGAAGTGTATTCTTATCGGCCCATGCGCCTGTCATAGGCGCGCGAAATCCTGCTGGCCAATCCTGGGTCAGATCCTTTGGGTCCCCGCGCGCTCATCTCCACGCGAACGCTGCCGTCGGCCTGAGTGTGAATGTTAATCGTTACTTCTTGATCCCCTCGAGAACCCCTGATCACTCCGTTGGCGCGGTCTTCAGAGGTAATCCGCACACCCTCATCCTGCGCCGCCGCCAGCGCCGTGCTCCAAGCACGATCAAATGGGTTAGGCGGAGGAGGGGGTGCCGGCTCGTAGGTAGCGCACGCTGCGAGCGCTGCAAACCCGCTGAGTACGACGACGGCGATCCATCTGCGGCTTTGCTGCATCGTCACACGGAATGATCCAGGTTTCATTGTCTGCTCCACGATTAATTCACACAACCCCCACAAATCCCCGTCGGTTTGTTCGGGAATGTGTTCGAGTTCATGCACCCTGCTAGTAGATCTTCCTCGCCTTGCGCACCTGGTCTGCTCTGATCCAACCCTGTTTGGCAAAAAACTCGGACAAGTAACGCGCTACCTGGTCGCCACTCGCCGCGGCCATTCGCGCCACATCCGATTTGTAAGTCTTCACCCCCGAGACTGCAGTGTTGGCGATGACCATTCCAGCCGTAACGCCACCCTGCGCCACCGCGCCCGCGGCCAGAGTCGGTGCTGCGCCCGGCAGCTTGCTGCTGTCCGATTGCGTGGTGAATTCCAACAGCTTGCGGGCTTCGGGCGCCTGGTAAACTTGAACTTGGGTCTGCACCGCGGACCCTCCAGTGCCGAAGCCAACAACCAATCGATGGAGCGGATTCCCTTCGTCGACGGTCAGGAACTGGCCGTCAATCACCAGATCGTTGACCTCAGCCCTAGTTCCACGCGCAACACGCTCAGTGACGAACCCGAGAGGCTTGAGGGCATCGACCAGTTCTTCGGCGAGAGCATCTTTTACCTCTCGCGCGAGCAGGCGTTCCCGTTCGGCAGCATCCTTGATCGTCGGCTGCTGGCGCATGATGCCTTGATATTCTTTGACTTCTTGCTCGCTCACCGCAAAATCATAGACGAGGATCCGGCTGGGCCGGGGCAGGTTTGTCTCAGACGTCAGAGCCGTTTTGCGAATTCCGGTTTGGCTGCATGCAGCAACAAAACAAAACGCCAACACTCCAACGAGAGAGCGTACCGCGTTATGCATCATGAGATTTCCTCCTTCGCGAATTGTTACGTTTCTTTCGGGAATTGAATGGATCACACCCGTTCCGCTGGCGGTCCCCTGCAAAACTTTTTTAGCGAAGATTGAAATAATTGTGTATTGGACTTTGGTCCAATAATGCGCACGAAGCGGCTCGAATAGAAGTTTGAAATTCGAAAGAAAGAATGTAAAACCGCAATGGTGGAAAATTTGGATCGCGTACAGAATAGTGGAGACAAGCGATACAGAGATTATCTCACTTAACCTTTTGTTTCCGTGAGCACCTTAAACTTGTCGCGCAAAGCCCGAATCGGATCCGCTGCTTTATCGAGAGCTGTTACCGATACCACCCACTCGAGCGAGCGCGCTCGATAACGAAACGCGTCGGCCGAAAGATATCCACCCGATCCCACGGCGCGGGTAATCACCACGATTTCGCTTCTGTCGTCGCCATCAATGTCAGCGAATCTCACGGCTTCAACTATCCCATTCCTCGGCCATACAACTCCGGCAACGAAGTCGTCTAGCGGAAACTTTTTAGAAGTTCCCCCGTACACCCGTAACGCGTAGCTGCCGACGCCTCGTGGCTCGAAATCGCCCTCGGCTACTACGACCACTTCGGGCGAGCCGGGAATGTGAAACTTGCCAACAAATCGTAAACCGCGCTCAGAACCCTGGGCGAGTCCTATTAACGAAAAAATTACGCTCGCAATGATGATTCTTTGCATGGAGCCGCGTTCAGGCGGGCTTGGCACCTTTGAGGGGCCCATTATTCGAAGCGCCCTCTTTTCCCACTCTTCACCGGAGGTCGTTTGGTGTCGAGCTACGACGAAGCTAAGTTTCGTCAAGTGTGGCAAGAAAATCGTAGACCAACACGTGGCCTGGCCCTGGCAAAGGCGCCGCCGGCTGCGAGGCTGGTGTCAGAATCGTCCCCACGCAGCCGGCAAGCCACAGCGCGATCACCAGAAAAATGACGCCTGCCAAATACTCTGAAAAGTGCCGCGCAGCCGGATTGCTCATGCATGTCGCCCCATGATTACACGGCCGTTATCTTGTCTTGGCCGCGCCGCTACCTTCCGCCGCCACGGCACCGATACCCACAGTTTCTTTGTATAGTAGAATCTCCACGCGGCGATTCTTGGCGCGGCCGGCTTCAGTCCTGTTGTCGGCGACCGGTGACCGTTCGCCGTAACCGACGGCCACAACCTGCGTCGGTTCCAGATTTCCTTCAGCGACGAGGTAAGCGGCAATGCTTTCAGCCCGCCGCTTTGACAGTTCGTAATTGTAGCTTTGTGAGCCCGTGCTGTCGGAATGACCGGCGACGACAAACACGAAGTTGCCGGCTTCATCCGAGTGACCCTTCGAGTCGCTGACGAAGCTGTCGATATCCTTTTTTGCCTGCGCGCTTAGTTGAGCGGAATTGGTCGCAAAGCGCGCTCCCTCGGTGAAATTCAAGACCATCTTGCGTTCTGGCCTTAGCCGCTGCAAGCTTTCCAGCGCGCGATCGGCTTTGGCGTCAGTTTGACTGAGGCGGCTTTCAAGATCAGCAATTTGCTTGGCCATAGTGTCGACTCTGGCGTCGACGTTAGCGACCTTGCCATCGACTTTGGTCAGCCCGGCTTCCGTTTCCGAGACTCTTTTGTTGATCGGGAACAGTTGTTCATTGACCCATGTTTGAACCCAATCCTGAGTGGCCACACACCCGGAGAAAACAAACAGACTGAACAATGCAGCAAGTATTCCTTTGCTTAGCGACTTTGAATATATCACGAACGACTCCTCTCTGTGTTGTTACTAGCTGGTAGTGCTATTTCCATTTGTTACTGCGCCCCTTCGAAGGAAAATAGCGAATGAAAGGTTGGAACATTCCTTCATTCCAACATTCCATTACTCCAGTTCGCCACTCGTCACTGCTTGACCTCCGTCCAGGTTTTGTCCGGATTGTACTCTTTCATGCTCTTGGCAATGGACGGGGTATTCGGACCCAAATTCTTCTGAAAGACTTTACCCTCGTGATTGACGATGAACGTCATCACACCGGAATTGCCGTACTGCGCCGGATAAGCAACAACAGCGAAGCCGCCGATCATCTTTCCCTTCACCAGGTAACTGTATGCGCCGCCGGGCGCGTCTTTCCCTTGCGCCGTGAGAATTTTATAGTAGTAGCCATGATAGGGCGGCGGGCCGCCGGACTCCTGTTTCTTGTAACCCTCGCTCCTTGCCCGCACCATGATCGGACCGAAAGGACTCTGGGGCTCACCTTGCTTTGCTTCCCAGTACAATCCATTCTTTTTTCCAGGATCGCTGATAAATTTCTGTGCGTACTCGAGCAAACCGTCACGGTTGCGATCCTTAATCGCGTATTCGCGCTCAGCATCAACGATCGCGAGCATGACCTGAATCGTGTTCAGCTCATTTTCGCCGATCCGGCGGTTTAGTATTTCTTCTTTGCCTTTTTCAGTGTCAAAAACCCAAGATTGGCCTTTTTTCACTACCGGAATAGGGAATGGCCACTCCTGCTTGCCGACGATCAAAATCGTTTCTTCCCCTTTCGTCGCAAGGCGGTTCTTTTCGTCATAGGCCGCAATGAATTGCCCGCGCCTCTCTTTGTCCGCAACCGCGTCGCCCGAGAACAATATTTCTTTGGCGTTGGCTCCGAAGATTGCCAGCAACTCTTTGTCGTCATTTTTTCGCGCCGCTGCTATCGCTGCTTTGACCGCCTCGTCGGCTGACGAAAAGGTTTTCTGCTGAGCCGTTGCGGCAAAGGACACGCTGAACGCCATCAAGACCACGGCGATAACCAAGAGACGTGTAATCAGCCACATATAGCCATCCGGGTTTGTCTCTACTTTCGCAAAACTCATTTCTTCCTCCATCTGATCTTGTCGCGTTCGTACGCGTGGCTCGTGTTCGTTCATGATTGCCAACACGTTCAACGTCGTAACTACCGGCGTCGTCCCCCACCGCCGCCTCCTCCACGACCACCGCCACCACCACCTCTCGCGCCTCCGCCGCCGCCAGAGCTTCCCCGACTTGCGCTGCCACGCGAGCTGAAGTTGCTCGCTGCGCCACCGCCGCGATCGACGCCGCTGAAAGCAC
>DASXSW010000509.1:0-2812 GCA_036505755.1 Binatia bacterium
CGGCCAGAACTTGCGTCCCGACGTCGGCATCGTTGCCGACGCAAAAACAGCGTTAGCTGCCGCGCTCAAATTTCAAGGTCCGAGACCGAACGAGAGCCGCGCGGGTTGGATCGCGGAGCATCATGCCGCGCAAAAACGCTACGCTACTCCATCCGAGCGTCCGACGAGACGCGTGTCGATGGAACGTGTGATGGCGGATCTCAAGGCGGCGTTGCCGCGGGACTCGATTACGACGACGGACGCGGGCAGCTTCGGCCAGTGGCTCCAGCGCTATTTGGAATTTGATTACGCAGACTCCTATATCTCACCGAGTCTGGGGTGCATGGGGCCCGGCGTCCCATCAGCAGTTGCGGCGAAGCTCGCACATCCGGGGCGACTGGTTGTGGCGCACGCCGGTGACGGCGGATTTCTCATGACCGGCCAGGAAATGGCGACGGCGAAACAGTTTGGCGCCGACATCATCACCATCGTCTATAACAACGAAGGGTACAACTCGATCCGCATGCACCAGGAAGCACAGTACCCCGGACGCCCTTCCGGCAACGACTTGATAAATCCCGATTTCGCCGGACTCGGTTCGGCGTACGGCGCGTTGGGCTTGAAGGTTAGTCGCGACGAAGAATTCTTGCCGGCTCTCAAGCAGGCGATGAGCGCGAACCGATCGGCGTTGATCGAAGTGTTGACCGATCTTGAATTCGTCACGCCCACCGCAACGCTATCGGAAATTTCTGGAAAGCCGTTGCAAGGAGAATAGCGGTGCTGCTGACTGGATTGCCGAATTGATTAATTACACTACGTGCTTGTGGCCAAGCCACCGAATGACACGAGGCATTTACGCTACGGGCGCCGTGGAAATTTAATGCGGCATGGGTTAAGTGTCCTAATGGAGGATAGGGAAAATGCACATTATCGATGCCGATACGCACATCGATGAGACTGATGATACGTGGGAATACATGCAGGGTTCGGATTTGCAATTCAAACCGACGACGACTTATCCATCCAATCCTGATCCGAAGCTACCGCCGGCGCGCTATTGGGTGATCGACGGTCGTCGCCAAATCCGTTTTATCCGCAGCGATCTTGACTCAGGCACGACAGTAGAGACCCGGGAGCTTCTAGACGTACAAAGGCGACTCAAACATATGGATGAACTCGGGACGGATACCCAAGTCATCTATCCGACGCTTTTTTTGATGGAGGCGACGGAAAAACCGGAAATCAACTTGGCGATGCGGCGCAGCTACAACCGTTGGCTCGGCGACCGGTGCAGCCAGTCGGGAGGAAGGTTGCGTTGGGTATGCATGCCGCCGCTCCAAAACATGGACGAGGCTCTGTCTGAAATCCGCTCGGCGAAGGAACATGGCGCTTGCGGCGTTCTTAAGAAAGGCGACCGTGAAGCGGGAAAGTATCCGGCTGATCCGTACTTCGAACCTTTATACGCCGAAGCGGAGAAGCTCGATTTGCCGATATGCATTCACACCGGTTCCGGTGTCCCGGATTTTTCGCCGGCGCGAGAATTTTCCCATGGCCAATTCATGCGGACAAAGGCTGCGGCGATGAACGGCGTGATCGGTCTGATCCTGCATAAGATCCCGGTGAAATTTCCCAAGTTGCGCATCGGCTGCATCGAAGCCGGTTCCATGTGGGCGCCGTTTGTCGCCTACGATCTGCGCCGCCAACAGTTTCGTCAGCAGGGGCGCGAGAGCACGAGTGTGCTCGGCGTACCCAAACTCGAGCTTGCGGCGAATATTTTTAAGACCAATCGCGTCTACATCACTTGTCAGGTCGATGAGGATCTTCCTTATATCCTCAAATACGTTGGTGAAGACAATCTGATGGTCGGATCGGACTACACACACCGCGATCCATCCATGGAGCTCGAATTCCGCAAGATTCTCCAGGAACGAGCCGACAAAGGAGATATTCCTCAAACCGCCGTGCAAAAGATTCTTTACGATAACCCCAAGGTGTTTTACGGGTTATAAAAATTAGGGCGAAATTCGATTTATTCATTAGTGACCAAGGAGGATGCAGGATGATTGTTCTAAGTCCGGAAGGAAAGGCGCAGTCCTCGGCGGCAAAAGTCGCGAGCTTGCCGCAGTTCGCGGACCTGCGCGGCAAGGTGATCGGCTTGCTCGACAACAGCAAGCCCAACGCTGACAAATTGGGCGAGCGCTTCGAGCAGTTACTGCGCGAGAAGTATGGCGTGGCAGGCGTGGTGAAACGGCGCAAGCTCACGGCGCAGCAAGGAGCGCCGAAACAATACCTCGATGAGTTGGCGGCGCAGGCCGACTTCATCCTAAGCGGACTGGGAGATTGAGGGTCGTGCACGTCGTGGAGTGTCCACGACTCGATCGAACTTCAGAAACGCGGGCGCTTCTCCGTCACTGTCATCACCCACGCTTTCGAGGCATTAGCGAAATCCGAGAAGGAAGCCTTCGGGGCGCCTGATCATCCGGTACTGGTCGTGCAGCATCCCATCGGCACGGTGAAAGTGGACGAAGTCAACAGGCGGGCGGACGCGGCGTTCGAGAAGCTAGTCGAAATCTTGCTCGATCCGCAGCAAAAGAAGTCCGCCGTCGCTTGAAACTTAGTTTTGCGACAATTTGGTGGCACGTCGGTTACACTCTTTGCGGCCGAATTCCCTCTCCCGCTTGCGGGAGACGGCCAGGGTGAGGGTAACCGTTAACCACCCTCACCTCTTTCCTCTCCCTCCAAGGAGGGCGAGGAAGTAACTCTTAGAGCGCGTTCAAGTAAGCGGGGTGTAATTGCGTTTCGACGCATCTGATTGGAGAACTACGCAATGGCA
>DASXSW010000510.1:0-4682 GCA_036505755.1 Binatia bacterium
ACTGCATTTCCTCGGGCTTGTTTCCAATGGAGGCGTGCACAGCCACGTCTCGCACCTGGTTGCACTGGCCAATGGCGCGAAAGCAGCAGGCGTCTCTGACATCATGGTTCATGCTTTTACTGATGGCCGGGATACTTCTCCCACGGGAGGCGCTGATTTTCTGGCCACGCTGAACCGCGACCTCCAGTCCAGCGGCGCGCGTATTGTCACGGTGATCGGTCGCTATTATGCGATGGACCGCGACAACCGGTGGGATCGCACAAGGCTGGCCTGGGATGCGATCGTGTTCGGCGAGGGAAAATTTTGTGAGGAGTCACTCTCCGCCGCCGTGACTCAAGAATATGCCCACGGGAAAACCGATGAGTTTCTGCCGGCGCTCATTTTTGCTCAGCCTAACAAACAGAAGATACGCGATGGGGATGTGGTCTTCTTTTTCAACTTCCGCGCCGATCGCGCCCGGCAGTTATCACAGGCGTTTATCTTTCCAGAATTCAAAGGGTTCGATCGTCGCGTTCATCCGCAGATCTACTACGTTACCATGACCGAGTACGACGAGACCTACGGTGTACCCTTCGCCCTCCCGGGCGACTCATTCGCCCACATCCTGGGCGAAGTCGTGAGCGCCGCCGGGAAGAAACAGCTCCGGATCGCGGAAACCGAGAAGTATCCGCACGTCACTTACTTCTTTAATGCGGGAATAGAGAATCCGTTTCCAAGGGAGGATCGCACCATCATCCCCTCGCCGAAAGTCGCGACCTACGATCTGCAACCGCAAATGAGCGCTCCGGAAGTGACGGAGACCGTGCTAACGCGAATGGGAGACTACGATCTTATCATCCTGAATTTTGCCAATCCGGATATGGTTGGTCACACCGGAGTGGTCGAAGCCGGGATCAAGGCGGTTGAGACAATCGATGACTACTGCAGCCGAGTCATTTCCAAACTGCTCTCGTTAGGCGGGAAGTGCCTGGTAACCGCCGACCACGGCAACTGCGAGCTTATGCGCAACCCGGATGGCTCGCCCAACACCGCCCACACCACCAACCTCGTCCACTTCATCTACGTGGCCGCCGATGCCGCGCAATTCCGAGTCGAGGACGGCATCCTGGCCGACGTAGCGCCAACCTTGCTCTTTCTTCTCGGGCTGCCGCAGCCGGTGGAAATGACCGGTCGCAATTTGCTCGTCAGGATCTGACCTTTCGCCAGGTGACAACATGCTATCCTGAAAACACATCTACCTGGCAGCACGTGCTCGCGATACTCCGGATATGGGCGACAGTAGTACTCGAAGATTAGCACAGATATTTTACGATCAGTTCGGGTGCAATTATTAGCAGATCGGACACGCCGTTTTCGATCAGGAGTAGCCGTAATGAATCGAAGGGCGCATCCAGTAAGGTTTTCTTAAGTTGAAGTTCTTAGCTGCTCCGGTATCCCTCACTTTGGATTCCGTCGATAAAACCCTGTGCGCCGGTCTTTACATTGGCGGCGTTTCCTTCATCGGTGTCGATGTGCATGGCGAGTTTGAAACTCGGATCCACCCGCACCAGCACGTCTCCGAAAATAAGTTCGCGGTCTCCCCCGATACGCACGCGTACGAAGGATTTATCGCGGACCCCGTAACGAAGAGCGTCTTCCGGGTTCATATGAATATGCCGCAGCGCGCAAATAACTCCGCGATCGATCCGGACGCTACCGGTGGCACTTTCGAGGATGCAGCCAGGCGTGTCTGCAATATCGCCGCTTTCGCGAATGGGAGGATTGATCCCGAGTTTAAATTGCTCGGTCATCGCGATCTCCACCTGTGTGTATTTGCGAGCGGGTCCAAGGATGCGGACGCGTTCAACACGACCTTTCGGTCCGACGATGGTGAGTTGTTCGTTGCAGGCATACTGACTCGGCTGCGAAAGGTCAGCGTGTTTGGTGAGTTGATGTCCTTTGCCGAACAATGCCTCCACGTGCTCCTGCGTAAGATGAATGTGATGTGCCGAAATCTCGACAAGAAATGGTTGCTGCTTGTGCGCGTCCAAGACGCGCGTGATGTAAGAACGACTCAACGCGCGTAACGCTTCCCGCGCCATCATGCGTTCCTCGTCAGTCGGCACAACGAGCACCCCGACTTTCGAATCATCGCTTGAGATCCGGCTGATTTCGTCGTCACGCGCGTCGCGATTGCGCCTGTCATCGAGCGTAATTCCCATGCAGTCCAGTCCCTGCAGTGCAAGGGCGCGAACCACTGCGCTCCCCTGCCCGACCCCTCCGGTGAAAATCACAGTGTCGAGTCCACTCATCGACGCGACATAAGCGCCGATGTATTTCCGAGCACGATAGCAATAGGCCTTGAGCGCGAGCATGGCGCGTTGATGACCCTGATCGGTTGCTCTAAGAATTTCGCGCATATCGCTCGAAACACCGGACAACCCAAGCAGTCCGCTTTTTTTATTCAATAATTCTTCACTTTTCGAAGCGGTGAGCTTCTCCTCGCGTTCGAGGAAGGCGAGCACGCCCGGATCAAGGTCGCCGCAGCGAGTTCCCATAATTAATCCTTCCAGCGGCGTAAACCCCATTGTTGTATCCACTGAGCGCCCGTGATCTACTGCGCACATCGAGGCCCCATTGCCGAGGTGACAGCTCACAAGGCGTAGCTCGTTTGGGCGGCGCTTTAAGAATTCTGCAGCCCGCAGCGAAACGTAGTTGTGGGACGTGCCGTGAAAGCCGTAACGGCGCACAGCATTCTTTTCATAAAGCTCGTACGGGATACCATAGAGAAATGCATACGGCGGCAGTGTGTGATGGAAGGCAGTGTCGAATACGCCCACGTGAGGAACGGCAGGAAAGAGCCGCCGCATCTCGCGAATGCCGGCGAGGATCACAGGGTTATGCAGCGGCGCGAGCGGATTGAGTTTTTCCATCTCGGCGAGAAGCTCATCAGTGATGAGCGTGGCTTCTGTGAATTTTTCGCCCCCATGAACAACGCGATGCGCCACGATACTCACTTCAGCCGAGCTACTAATAACGCCCGTCTCCTTTGAAGTGAGTTCCTTTACCGTCGCCTTGAAGGCGGCCGCGTGATCTCCTTTTTCCAGGTCGCGCTTCAGCTCGCCCTTTGGTCCGCGATGCTTTAGTCGAGTGCCATCGAGGCCAATGCGCTCAACAAGACCTTTCGCGTGACGCGATTCATCTGTCGTATCGTAAAATGAATACTTCAGCGAAGAAGAACCGACATTAATAACGAGAATTTTCTCGGGTCTTTCGCCCTTGAGCATGAGCCCGTAAGGATCATTACCCTGGCGAAGTGCAGCCTTCGTTTTCTCCGCATCGGCCGCAAGCATTCTTGTCCGATCGGCGATTGTCCGGGTGATGTGCCGTACCGCGCCCGGCTCAGCGACAATGATCGATTGAAAGAGCGAGACCGGAATGAGCAGGACTTCGCAATGTGACTCGGCGACGAAGTCCGCGAGCAATGGATTGCCTGTCATCAACGCCGCTTCCGCGAACGTGTCGCCGGCCTTCAACTGTCCCAGCGGTTGCCGCGTCCCGTTTGTCACCGCTGAGGCCGCTATTGTCCCGCTCAAGACAACGCCGAAGTGCGTAGCTTCTGCACCCTGATGAGCGATTGCTTCGTTCGCCTCAAACGATCTGACGAGCGATCCGTCCACCAACTCTTTGATGCGCTCGGCTGGGAAGTCTTTGAACAGACCGACGCGTTCTTCGATGAAGCCTGCCGCGTCCACGATCAATCTCCCTTGAAGCCTTCCAATGTTGTCCTTCCACGCCCGGCCCGCAGCACTGCCGCTGGCCGCATTAAAATCACCCACAGTGTTGTGTAAGAGCGCTGCGCGGGTATGTCGATATTAAAATGCCCTTTGCTATTGAAGAGAGCGGCGCTTCGGCGTCGTGTCTTCCTTGAGCAGTAAGGCAAGGGAAGGGAACCATGTCTCAATTGACATACGTTTCTTGGAAGAAATCGAAGCAATAAAACAATTGGTCGAGGGAAGCGATGATCACATAATTGCGATGTCGGAAGGACAAGAAATGAGATCGCAACCTTCGATAGCGCTGCTCTCCAACGGCTCGTACAACGTGATGATCACGGCCGCCTGCGCAGGCTACAGCACCTGGCGCGACTTGGATATAACCCGCTGGCGCGAAGACGCCACGCGCGACTGTTGGGGCCAGTTCTATTATGTCCGCGACCTCAGCGAGGAAAGACTGTGGTCTATTGGCACTCAACCGTTGCCTAAGACAGCCGATAAATGCGCATTCGAGTTTCACCCCGATCGCGCCGAGTTTCGTCGAAGGGATGGCGATGTCGAGACACGGTGTGTTGTTTGTGTAGTGCCGGACGCAGATGCCGAGATCCGCGCAGTGACGTTGGTCAATCACGCCGACCGCAACCGCGAATTTGAACTGACCAGCTATGCGGAGGTGTGTCTGAATGACCGTAAAGCGGATCAGGCTCACCCTGCTTTCGCAAAGCTCTTTCGGGAGACGGAATTCCACCCCCGGTGCGGCGCACTCTTGGCCCGACGCAGACCCCGCAGCCCGAAGGAGCAGCCAGTCTGGGCAATTCACGCTTCCGCAGCGAGCGTTTCGCCTAACGAGATCGAATACGAGACTGATCGAATGAGATTTCTCGGACGTGGTCGCACGCCGGCCAATCCCGCTGCGTTGGACTCGGG
>DASXSW010000511.1:0-4832 GCA_036505755.1 Binatia bacterium
GTCTGCAATGTGGAGAAAGCCTGAAGGACACTGGAGTGATGGAGTAATGGAATAATGGAGTAATGGGTTTTCGGACCAATACTCCATCACTCCGCCACTCCATTACTCCAACGAGGAGTTTTTATGCCAGAGCCAATGGGATTTTACACGGACACAACGGTCTGTATCGGCTGCAAAGCCTGCGAAGTCGCCTGCAAGGAATGGAATCAGCTGCCCAGCACCAACGGCGGTGTGAACACGCTCAGCGGCGACAGTTACGACAACACGCGCCGGCTCGACGGCATTCACTGGCGACACGTCAAATTCATCGAGCAGTTCACCGAAGATCGCAAAGACGGGCGCTGGCTTCTGATGAGCGACGTGTGCAAGCACTGCGTCCAGGCGCCTTGCCTCGAAGTTTGTCCGACGGGCGCAATCGTCCGGACCGAGTTCGACACCGTCGTCATTCAATCCGACGCCTGCAACGGCTGCCGTGACTGTATCTCGGCCTGCCCGTTTGGCGTGATCGAGGTCAACCCGGCGTCGGGGACCGCGCAGAAGTGCACTCTATGTTACGATCGTCTTCAGGCCGGGATGGAGCCGGCCTGCTCCAAAGCATGTCCGACGCAGTCGATCCAGTTCGGCAAGATCAGTGATTTGCGCAGCCGAGCGCAAAAACGGGTAGAGCAGCTACAGCAGGCCGGCGAAAAGAGAGCGTACCTTTATGGCGCGGATGAAAAAGTTCTCGGCGGTTTGAACTCATTTTACTTACTGGTGGACAAGCCGGAAGTCTACGGCTTGCCGCCCGATCCGAAAATGCCTACGCGCAATCTCGCATCGGCATCGTGGTTCTCCATCTTGGGCGCCGTTCTCGTCGGTCTGATGGGACTCATCAATTTCCGCAATCGCGGGGCCAGGCTGGACGCCGGTGAGGAGCGGCCATGAACACGTTTCCTTCGAGCACCTTTTTTAGCGCGCCCCCCGACTGGGGTTGGCTGATCGTGCTTTACTTTTTTTTCGGCGGCCTCGCCGGCGGATGCTATTTTCTCGCTGCGCTTATAGACGTGCTTGGACGCCCGGAGGATCGTCCGCTTGCCCGCCTGGGTTATTATATCGCCTTTCCCTGCGTGATCCTGAGCGCGTTGCTCTTGACTTTCGATCTCGGCCGGCCGCTGCGTTTCTGGCATATGCTGATCGAGTCGAACACCTTTCGGCCGATGTTCAAATTCTGGTCTCCCATGTCGGTTGGCGCCTGGGCGCTTTTGATATTCGGAATATTCAGCTTATTATCTTTTCTGGCAGCGCTGGTTGAAGACGATCGATTGGCATGGCCAGGGGGGCGAAAATTTCGTCCGCCGGGAATGCTGAGCGCGGTCTTCGCCATGATAGGCGGATTTTTTGGCTTTTACGTCGCGGGCTACACGGGAGTGTTGCTTGCCGTAACCAACCGCCCAATCTGGTCGGACACGCCTCTATTGGGCATGCTGTTTATCGTTTCGGCCGCATCCATATCGGCGGCGTTGATGATTCTTCTTGCGCGAAGGTCGAGATGGACCATGCCCGGCTTGGTGGCGTTACACCGGATGGACGCGTGGGTAATCGCCTTGGAATTGATCGTCTTGATCGCCGTTATGATATCACTCGGGCCGGTATTTCGCGCCTGGCTAAGTGCCTGGGGCCTGCTGCTCTTTTTCGGTGTCATTTTGGTGGGCATGTTACTTCCCTTGACTCTCCACTGGCGCAGACAGTGGCTCGGCGACCGAAACGTGACCGCGGCAGCCGCGTTGGTCCTGGTGGGCGGCTTTATTCTTCGACTGGTCATTGTCTTTTCGGCCCAAGCGGTGTGACGTGAATCTTACTGCGATTGTTATCGTCGCCCTTGTACTCTATCTTACCGCCTGCGCCAGCCCGGAGATGACGCGGACGCGCGGCGGCGGTCCGGGTGCCGACCCTGGCAACCGAGGTAAAATTGTGCGGCTCCACGAAGGCGCAAGACCGTTCGAAAAGACTCCTAAGCTTATACCCGCCAAGCATCCGTCCTTAGACCCTGCCAACCAGGCGGAGCAACTAAGCCGCAGATGACGGCAATCGAGACTGGCCTACAAGATCTCAAGCGCCAGCATCCGGAGTGGGAGCCGTGGCTCGCCGTTGTCCAGGAGGTTCTGCGCGAGACCGCCAATCCTCAATGGGACGCGGCTGTTCCCCACCGCACGACACAACAAGATAAGACTCCGCTTCTCGCGGGCGCCTCGCTGGCCTTGGAACAGAATTCAGTTCGCCGTCTATTACAATTGGTGATTCAAGCCGCCTGCCGAAGCGGCACAGCAAAAATGGCGACTTTGGAGCCAGCGCTACGGGTAGAATTGGATGTTTTGACTTTATTCAAAGCTACGCTGCGCCAGGATGGAAATTATCTCGAACAAACCGCGACGGCTGTCGGCGCCGAACCGGAGGCGTTCCAGGCGGTCGCGGCCCTCATCCCTGTGCCTTTTTTGCAGGCCTGCAACCGCCATTGGAAGCCCGCGATAGCGGCAAGCTGGTTGGAAGGGTATTGTCCAGTCTGTGGAAGTTGGCCAGCGTTTACCGAAGTGCGAGGGATCGAGCGCCAGCGCTATTTTCGCTGCGGCCGCTGCGGCGGAGAGTGGCGTGCTCATTGTTTGTTTTGCGCTTTCTGCGGCATGAATGACCATGAACAGCTCGTCTCACTGGTGCCGGAAAAGAGCGGTGCGGGCCGCATGATCGAAGCGTGCAAGCGCTGCCTCGGTTATGTCAAGACCTTTACAACTCTCGAAGGCAGCGCGCCCGCCAAGGTTATTTTGGACGATCTCGCCAGCGTCGATCTTGATGTGGCCGCTGTCGAACAGGGATACAAACGCCCTCAAGGCACAGGCTATGCTCTTGACATAACGATCATCGGTAACGGCGCAACGCAATTTTCAGAAGCGGGAAAGCCATGAAAGCTGCCAAGGATTCGTTGCCAGCTCTGCGCCCGGCCGACGTTTGTAAGGCTTTGCTCGCCGCGCTTGAAGCGGCCGAAGGGCGTAGAAAAAGACGCAAGCGCGATCAAACACCCGACGCGATCGGACTAGCGGTCAAACGGGAGGTCCTTGAACGCGTTGTCGAAGATGACCCGGCCCCTGAGATGTTCGAGGGATGGCTGCTTTCCTACGCTCAAAAAAGCGAGGGCGAGCATTCCGCAGGCGCCGTATCGGCGATGGCAAGAGCGGTGCTCGATGAATGGCGCCTGGCGCATTCTTTGGGCGATTTCAAAGCCTGGCTCGACCGCGGAGCGCCAAGCGACGATGCCGATACCGGCTCGGCGGCGCGACTAAATTCGGATGGCGATACTCGCCGCAGTCTGAGGTGAAACGGGGTATGCCCGGCCTCGGTCGCCCGTACTGGCTGTCATCCAAACTAAAAAGAGAACTGGAAGAAGAATTAACTTATCCGCCGACTAGATGCGCCTAATTACTAAATTCGTTCCAGCAATCCTCCGAACTTGCCGAAGAAAATCCGTATTGACGATTTCCAAGCAAATCGTCCCTCAGACCGACGCTACCGAACAACGCCGATGTAGCAAGGGAGGAAAAGATGACCAGGCTGTTTTCAATCAAGCCAGGAATGACTCTCAAAGGCCGGGAGTTTAGAGGCCTACGTGGTTGGGCAGGTAAGCCACTTCATCCACCTCTTACCGACTTTCCGATCG
Organism: Binatia bacterium; assembly: GCA_036505755.1. Taxonomy (GTDB): domain Bacteria; phylum Desulfobacterota; class Binatia; order UBA9968; family UBA9968; genus DP-20. The sequence continues at coordinate 3,686 of DASXSW010000511.1, forward strand.
TCTGTTATCTTCTCACAGCCGTGTTCGATGTAGTCTCTTACTTCGCGGTCAATGCTACGGTAGCCCGAGATTTCTTTGTCTCTGGTACCTACGTTATTGTGGCTGGCGCCATCGTCTCTCTAGGAACCGCGCTCACTGGATTCTGGGACTGGTGGAAGGGCATGGAGCGGCAACCTTCAACCGGGTTTCCGGGCAACGCCAAACACACGCAGGTTTGGCGCACGGCCAACTGGCACATGACCGTGATGCTGACCGTCACGGGGCTGGTGATTGCGGACATTATCGTGCGCCTTTTACAATATCATTACGGATATGCCAAGCTTTCAACGATGATCTTATCGGTTCTCGCAGGAGCGCTCGTTTCTTACGGCGCTACTTATGGCGGCTCGCTAGTTTATGACTACCAGTTCAACGTGGAAAGCCTGGATGGCTCCACCGCATGGGATGAAACGGAGAGCGATCAGCTGCCGGGCGACAAAACTCATCGGCGTTGAGTCTGGATTTTTTAGCACGGCGCAAATATTCTGACGCTATGAAAATCGCTCAGATCTCCAGCGTGTATCTTTCGATTCCGCCGAAAACCCATGGGGGAACTGAGCGCATTGTCTTTGATCTCTGCCAGCACCTCACCAAGCGCGGCCATCAAGTGGAGCTGTTTGCTTCGGGAGACTCCCAGGTCGATTGTTCTCTGCAGTCGGTGCTGCCTGTAGCAAGCTCGGATGATCCACAGTCGACGTTCTATCTAGAAAAAGAATTCGAAGCGCGCAACACCTACAACCTCTATCGCCAGGCTGAACGGTTCGATCTCATTCATGCTCACTGGCCAACCCTAGCCCCTTACTTCTCCTCTTTTTCAAAGACCCCCACTCTGATCACCTATGCTTATATTGAAAAGGAGTTACACGAATATTATCGCGGCCACTTCCCCCGCTGCTTCCCTGTGTGCATCAGCCGAGCGCAAGCCAGAATGCTCGGAGATGAATCTTTGCCGGTGGTCTATAACGGGATCGAACTGGAAGGAATTCCTTTCAACGATCAGCCGGAGGATTTTTTCATCGCAGTCGGGCGGATGACACCGGGAAAGGGCATTGCCGAAGCCATCCGAATCGCTAAAAGAGCAAATGCGCGGCTCCTGATCGTCGGCCAG
>DASXSW010000512.1:0-4036 GCA_036505755.1 Binatia bacterium
GAGATCGCCGCGCGATACCCGGAGAAAATTCGCAAATTGGTGCTCATCGGCGCCACGGGACTTTTCGTCGAAGGCGCCCTCATCGGCGACGTCTTCATGATGGCGCAGCCCGAGTACGGTTCGAGCTACGCCTCGTTGAGAGAGATGCTGTTTTCCGGCGCGGATCAACCCAACGCTCTGGAAATGTTTCCCGACGGCAAGGGCGAGCTGGAGGATGAGGTGCGCAGATATCAGATGTTGAGATTCGGGTCACGCATCGGCTTCAAACCGCCGTACTTCTACAATCGATCGCTGAAGAATCGACTGCACAGGATTTCGTGCCCGGCTCTCGTTCTCTGGGGTGAAAAGGACAGCATGGTTCCCCGCGTCCACGGAGAAACTTACGCCCGATTGCTGCCCAACGCGCAACCGCTGAAAATCATCGAGCATACTGGTCACAGCGTGCACGCAGAGAAACCCGATGTTACGGCGCAGATGGTCTTGAATTTTCTTGCCGAATAGCCTTTCACGGATTTCTTCAGACTCTCGCCAAGAGGTGTCCTTAGTTTCCATGTGTCTCCCTCTCCTTGTCTCCGCGGTCTCCTATTCTTCCGCGTCTCCCCGTCTCTGTGTCTCCTTGTCTGCGTCACTTCCCCCAAATCTTTTTCACGAACCCCTCGTCTTCCAACCGCCTGAGGTACCGGTCGCTCACATAATTTTTCGCGTCCACATTCCGCGCTTTCGGATTGGTTTCGGCAATCTGTGTCACCACTGCTTGCATCGCTTCTACGGAAGGATACGGAACCGGCGAAAGTTGAGCGACGAAGTAATCGTAGCCCTCTTGGACGGCTTTTAGATTCTGCACGCGTGTGAACTGCGCGAGGGCCTTGATCGAATATTCGCGTTCGGTCTTGAGCACCTTGATCGCTTCAAGATAGGCGCGCAAAAAATTCATGACCTTGGCATCTTGTTTGTCCAAATATTTTTTGCTGCCGAGCAGTCCGGTATTGAAAAATGGAATCTCCATTTTGACGGAGTCGGCGATGATATTGAGCTTTAGCCGTTCCGCCTCGATGCCGAAAGGAGCGTTGGCGACCGTGCCGTCGATATTGCCGGACTTGATCGCCGCAATGCGCGCCGGCTCGTCGCCGATTTGCAGTATGGTCGCTTCCTTCACTGGATCGACGCCGACCCGCTTGAGCATTGCGCGCATGCCAAAGTCCGCGGAAGAACCGAACCGGCTGACGCCAAACTTTTTGCCTTTAAGCTGTTCGATACTTTTGATCTCAGGACGTGTGATGAGTTGGTAGTTCAATTTGTCGAGCAGGCCGACGAAGTAGATGAGATCCGCTCCTTCGAGATTCGCAGCGACGCCCGGCGCCCCGCTTAACTGCGAGAGATCGAGATTTCCCGAGACCAGAACCTGTACGTTGATCGAGCCACCTGGGATATAAATAACCTCGGTAGTAAGGCCGTATTTCGCGAAGAGCCCCCGGTCTTTGCCGATATGCATGAGGCCGGATTGTAGACTGATGGAGCCCTGGCCGACGCGAATTCTTTCCTGAGAGTAGGCTTCGCGCGCGCCCACGAGGAAAAATAATGCGGCTATTACGGCTATAATGTTTTTCATGACGCTTCTCCTATCACAACCTCAACTCAACCAGCAATCCGTAGTTGAAGCCTATTCCGCGCTGTGTCATGCTCGGCAGCGGAATGAATGGGCGGATCATCTTATCGAAAAGGAGGAAGCTATGGCTGATGTAATAATTCGTGTGTCGAAAAACGGTCCCTATGAGGTGGAGGGCGGAGCCAAATTGTTCGACCACCAAGGTAAGGAGTATCAAGAAGATCAATTTCCTCCGCTCTATCTTTGTCGGTGTGGCCAGTCTAAAAACAAGCCTTTCTGCGATGGCAGCCACGAAGGCGCAGGCTTCAAAGCCGAGGAGACCGCGGGGTAACAGCCGTCAGCGAAACGCCGATCGACCCAACATTCCAAAATTCCATTGTTCCATCGGGAATGAGGAGGAAACTCGCGGGGCTCTTGACCACAATCCCCTCCCTGCGCTATCCGGGATTTACGGGCAAGATCGAGTCTCACGAAGGAGACCAAACCCATGTTACAGGGAAAAATCGTTATCGTTACCGGCGGGGCTAAAGGAATTGGTCGTTACGCGGCGCACACTCTGGCTCAAGCCGGTGGCAACGTCGTTATCATCGATGTAGACGTAGAACGATTGCACAAAACCTTAGGCGAACTGCGCGATCTCAAGTTCGAGGCGTGGGCTCTGGCCGCGGACGTGCGCCACGAGGACGAGGTGCGCCGGATGGTTCACCAAGTCGTCGATCGCTACGGTCAAATCGACGTGCTGGTCAACGACGCTGGTATCGTTCCCCACTTTAACTGGGGCATCCCGCGTTGGCCGCGCGTCCGCTTCATGAGCAAGGATTTTTGGGACAGCGTCATTCAAACCAATCTCGGCGGAACTTTCTTGTGCACGAAGTATATCGTCCCGTTCATGGAGGCGCGCCGGTCCGGCAACATTGTCAACCTCTGGGGTGGCGGCAGAGCCGAGAACCACGGTGCTGCAGCCTATGTCGTCAGCAAAGATGCGATCCGCACTTTCACGCGGTTCGTCGCCGAGGAAGAGCGGGAGTGGAACGTCTGCGTCGTTGCCTTCAGTCCCAAACAGGCCATCGCCACAGAGGATGCGCCGGAAGAAGCGCGAAAGCGCCTGCCTGGTCCCGAATGTTTGGGCAATGGGTTTGTGCTGGCAGCGCAAGCCGGTATGGAGCTCACCGGCAAGACGGTGGAGCACCGAGACGGCAACCTGGTAGCGGTGGACTGACTCCAAAGAGAATTCCCCCACTCGATCACGAGGATTCCTTCCATGACGCGAGCCATCGCCAACTTGACACCATTGGTTCAAATCGAATAGCGTCAATTCATATTTAGCTGCAAGGAGTTAAACCTATGTGGAAACAATTCAAAGTTATTGACGCCGATGCCCATATGCATGAACCGCAATATCTTTGGGAGAGATATGTAGAAGCGAAGTACAGAGACCAGGTGCCGAAAGTTGCCTTTATGGATGGCGTCTTTATGATCTATGAGCCCGATGGAAAATTTATTCCCAAGGGTGAGATCCAATCTCGACCACCCGAAAGCGCATGGGCGGTTATGGAAAGCAAATATGGCGAGGCTTATCGTCAATGGTGGTCATCGGAAATTCGGTTGAAGGATATGGACCGTTACGGCTGGGACATTCAGGTATTGCTGCCCACCGGCAACAACGGCAATTTCGCCTACCGCGTCGCGCTCAAAGACATCAATCTGGGGGCCGCGATGTGCCGCGCTTACAACAATTGGGCCCATGATTATTGCAGCATCGACCCCAAGCGTCTCAAGTTCGTGGCGGTTTTACCGGGCTCGGACGTCGGCGAAATGGTAAAAGAGGCGCGCCGCGCCGTCGTGGAACTAGGCGCTGTGTCGGTGAGAAATCCTTTTCTCCCGGTGGGGAAATGGCTCCACGAACCGGAATACGATGCGCTGTGGAACTTGGCTTGCGAACTCGATTTTCCCATCTCCGCACACGGAGAGTATCGTCAACGCCGGTTTCACCCCTTCAGAGAAATCGAAGGCGAAAGACGGCAAGATATCCAGCTGGCGTTGCGCGGCTTGGATCACGCCCTCGGATTTCCCTGCGATAACATGACCACTCTCGGCCATTATATTTTTACCGGTATATTGGAACGCTTTCCGAAGCTGCGGCTCGCCATCCTGGAATCCAATGCCGGTTGGCTGCCCTTCTGGCTCGGAAGAATGGATGACCACACCCATGGGCGGAGCAGCGTCATGGGAAAATCAGACAAGCTACGGATGCTCCCGAGCGAGTACTTTATGCGTCAATGCATCATCGCGTGCGACAGCGACGAGCGGGCGCTCAAGTACGTGGTCGACTACTTGCAAGGTGAGAACATTGTCTGGAATACCGACTATCCGCATCCGGACGCTATCGAACCATCCAAGGCGCTACCGGAACTCGCCGCGCAGCCGATT
>DASXSW010000513.1:0-7544 GCA_036505755.1 Binatia bacterium
CAGCATCGAGCGGTCGCCGAAAAACTTCACGTACTGTTTGGGCAGCGCGTCGCCGCGAAAACTCTCCACAAAGGAGCGCAACCGCACGCCTTCTCCGGCAGCCAGGATGATCGCGCAGCGATTGCGAACGGACTCATTGACTGGTGTGTAAGACATGTCTTTAAACTCGAGCAATATTGAGACCACGACGCCGATTGATGTTCGCGCTGCAATAGACTCGATCACTTAAAAGCAGCGACGCCGCGCGCCAACGCGCTCGCTATATGAATCTGCGACGAGAAGATCGCTACATGATACCAACCGGTGGTGAGGCATTTAGGCGCGCTGCATGTGGCATTGTTGCAGGCGCCACCTTGCAGTTCGCGGAAAATACTCCGAGAATATTCGAGAATATCTCAATTGAACGCCTATGTTTTGGCTGGAATGAAATTCGAAAATAAAAACTCGCTCCCTTGTGCTTAAGTTCATGCTATCGCCATTCGCCAAAGCTATTTGGTTTTCCGCGGGCAGGCGGGCAGTTTGGTCATCTAGCATTCGTACTTCCCGGGTCAAATGAAGCAATGTCTCGAATTGCCTTGATGTTGTTGTTACGCATCGTTGACATGAAAGACTCAACGAGAGCGATACCGTTCGGGCCGCGTCGTACTGTATTGTTTTCTATCACGGCTGTCAGCGCTCGGCGCACTTCTATCTGGTAGCCTTCTGTCGGTGTCTGAGTATCGTTGGTAATGTCGTTCCCGCTGATTTTAAGATTCTCGAAATAGTAGTTTGCGACACTGCCGCCCATGCACTGTATTGAGCGACCAGGGTTCGACTCTTTGCGGTAGATAAATTTGTTCCCGCTCAGTGTGACATTCTTAAAAATATTGCCGTGTGTCGCCGTGTTGACACTTGGTGTACCGATGGATATTCCTGCCTGGTTCTCTCGCGGAGTCACCATCGTGCGCAGAATAACATTGTTCGTGATGTTGATTTTGTCAAACTCGCAGTTGTTATTCCATGGCGGGTCGAGATGGATGGCAAAGGCAGCCCCTATCGGGTCGATGACGACATTGTTCGTGAATGCGATATTTTCGCAAATGGTCTCGTCGCTGATAGTGAAACAGCCGATAGCGCCGGTCCTGACGCCGCGTACCGAAGTGCAGTTATCAACTATTACGCCGCTACAATGGTCGAACTCTAGTTGCAAGTCGCGCACAACGCAGTTCCGAATCTCAATCATTCGCGAAGGGCTAATGCCTCTCCGGCAGACAAGGGCGTAACGGTCTTCTTCTCCGAGTGGCGGCGGTGCGCTATCGTAAAACTGGCAACGATTGTATTTTACGAACTGGCAGCTCGTGAACTCGATGCCGCCATACCGTGCTTGTCCGTTGAAATCAAAAGCCAAGTCATTGAAATACATGTAGACAGCTGAATCTGCGGTAGCCATAAAGGACGCGTCTGGATGTCGCTTCAGCACGGAACGGCCCCCGACTTCGCCGAGCATCGAAATAGACTTCATCGGCAAGTCTCTTAGAATATATGTTCCAGCGGGCACCCAGAGTGTTTGGTCTGCGTGTTCGATGGCTGTCCGAAAAGCAGCCGTGGAGTCTTCGCCGTCTCTGGCACCGAACGCAGTTACGTCAAGCATTTTCCCTCACAGCTGAAATTTGAATGTACAGCTCACTTGAAACAGAATGCAGTGCTTCTGCTCATTAGCTGAGTATCGTTACGCTTTGCGACCCAGACAATGAGCGCAAGCGGGCAAACGAGAGATCGCCGAGACGCGGAAGAATCATCTGGACCAACGGCGCACGGATGCCAGATTTCTCCGACTATTTGATTGTTGTTGCGTCATGATTTCGCCGCAGTATCGATCTCCGCGCTAAGTCGTTTAAGATGTAAGCAACGAGCAGCTGTTTCTCGCGCCTTTTCAGCCGATGCAAATGCTGCGTTTCATCAAACAAACCAGCGATAAGCTCGCCGACGGTAGTGTGCACCGGCACTTTTGACGTCTTTTCCATCTTCGGACCTCGCATTGCTTGTTATTCAAAGAAACTGAACGGTTAATTTTCTCCTTGAGGGCAATCATCATGCCAGACCGGAACGAAGAACCGTTGAGTAAAATCGATCCGTCGCTGCGCGGAACGACCGATGCCGCGCAACATCACCGACTTCTTAGGGAATCCGATTGGGTCTTGGCCGCGATTGGCAGCGGCGACGGAAAGGCTATCGCGTGTGGCCGTTAAGCGATTTATGCGTGAAGCAATCGCGCATTGAGGCATTTAGGTGCGGTGCCTGTGGCGTTGTTGCAGGGCCACCTTGCAGTTCGTGGAAAATACTACGAGAATATTCGAGAATATCTCAATTGAACGCTATGTTTTGGCTGGAATGAAATTTGAAGAAATGAAAGACGCCACATTCCGTCACACCGTGATGGGAAAGTCTGTTGGAGGAAGCTTACGCAATTTTACCCGATGGCCAACACGTTCATTGACAGAAAGTGCGTCCCGTAATAATGACGCCCTCGCTTTTATCAACGACAGAGCCCAATGCTTTTTCCCATTGGTGCGACCGCATGTTCGTTGAGGACCGCCCGCCGTGGGTGCGATACACGATCGCGATTTTGGCGGCGGCCGTAGCCCTCGGTTTGGCGTCGGCCATACCGTCTAAAGCCGACCCCAGTCACTTTTCCCTTTTCTTCGTCGCCGTCATGTTGGGCTCGTGGTATGGGGGTCTGGGGGCCGGCTTGGTGACGATGGTCCTTTCTGCCTTGTCGATCGAATACTTTTTCATAGCGCCGCATCACTCCATAATACACGTGGATTGGCGCGCTTTCTTGCGCCTGGGCGTATTTACGTCAATCGCGGTCTTGACCAGTTACTTGACCACGGCCCGCAAACACGCGGAAAAGGCGCTGCGCGATGCTCACGATGAGTTGGATCAACGGGTTCGAGACAGAACTGTGGAGCTGGCGCAGGCCAATACTACGTTGCGCGCGGAGATTGTCGAGCGCAAACGCGCCGAGCAAGAACTCTTGCGTCTGCAACTCGAAATGGGGCGCGTAGAAAGATTGGCCACTCTCGGGCGCATGGCCGGCACCATTGCTCACGATCTGGGTACTCCGCTGAACTCGGTGCTAGGCTATACGCAGCTGCTTGTCCAAGAAGACTTGCCGGAGCGCGCACGCCGCCGCTTAACGATTATCGAGGCGCAGATCAATCGCATGGGTGAGATCATCCAGCGCTACCTTTCGCACACTCGGGGCTCGCCGCTCAGGAACAAAGTGAGCATCAACGATCTGGTGCACGATACGCTTCTGCTCCTGCAACCGGTTTTTCAGGAGCGCGGCGTAGAGGTGACTTCCATGCTGGCCGAGACCTCACCCATCGTTTATGGGGACGGCGATTCGATCCAACGTGTGCTGATAAACCTGTTGGACAATGCGCTCGACGCCTGCAGTAAGAAGGGCTCGGTTAAGATCGGCACAATGGCGTGCCCGGTTTTAGCCAACCGGGCGGCGGGTATAGCCATTGAGATAGCCGACAGCGGCGCAGGCATTCCGGTCGAGATGTTACCCAAGATCTTCGACCTTTTTGTAACCACCAAGCCACCCGGCAAAGGAACCGGCCTCGGTTTAGTGATCTGCCAGGAAATTATCAAAGCGCATGGAGGTGTAATCAATATCGCCAGCCAAGTCGGACAGGGCACGACGGTGACCATTTACTTGCCAAGCGACGCGCGACCGATGGCATCGCTTGCCGAGGAAAGAGAAAGAAATGACCGCCCGCATACTGATCGCCGATGACGACGAAGTTAGTTGCCAGCTTTTCGCGGAAACCCTCGAATCGGACGGTTTTCAGGTTGATCAAGTCACGTCCGGCGACGAGGCGATCGCGCGTTTGCACGCCGCGAACCACGACTTGGTGATTATCGACGTGCGTATGCCCGGTATTTCCGGTTTGGAAGTGACGCGGATCGTTCACGAGAAATATCCCGACTTGCCAATCATCGTGATGACCGCTTTCGGCTCGATTGAAACAGCCGTCGAAGCGATTCACGAGGGCGCTTTCGATTTCATCTCAAAGCCGATGAATCTGGCGGAGCTTAAGAAAACTGTTTCCCGGGCGCTGTCTCAGCGATCATTGCAGCGTCATTCCGCGAAGAACGCCAATGGCGAAGATGAGAACCCGACCGAGCTCGGTAGGATCATTGGTAAAAGTCCGGGCATGCTGGAAGTTTACAAAACCGTGGCGAGAGTGGCGCCGACGAAAAGTACCGTGCTCATTCTCGGCGAAAGCGGCACCGGTAAGGAGCTGATCGCTCGCGCGATTCACGATCATAGCCCGCGCGCCAACCATCCGTTCGTCGCCGTGGATTGCGGCGCTTTGACAGAAACGATTCTTGAAAGCGAGCTATTCGGCCATATGCGCGGTTCATTCACAGGCGCGTTCGCCGACAAGAAAGGAGTTTTCGAAGACGCGCAAGGCGGCACATGCTTTCTAGACGAGATCGGCGGTATCAGTCAAAATATGCAAGCCCGACTCTTGCGGGTTCTCCAAGAGCACGAGATTCGCCGGGTGGGTGGAAAGGATTGGCTCCCCGTCGATGTCCGCGTGGTCGCCGCGACCAATCAAAATTTGGCGGAAGCTGTCGCAAAGGGTGATTTCCGCCGGGATCTCTACTATCGTTTGGATGTCATCGCTATCCATCTTCCGCCGCTCCGGGAACGCGCCGACGACATCCCGCTGCTGGCGCAGCATTTCTTGAGATACTACGGACAGGAAAGCGGCAAACCCGTGCCGGCGTTTTCGGACGAGGCGATGGAACTCTTATGTTCCTATCCTTGGCCCGGAAACATCCGTGAGCTCGAAAACGCCATCGAACAAGCCGTCGCCCTTTCCTATCAACCCGTGTTGACTCCCGAGGACTTACCGCACGACGTCCGCGAACAGAGAGAAGCAAAAATCGCATCGGCCGCCCCGGAAAACGCGCAATTCGTTTTTCCCGATACGCCTAGCCTCGAAGAGGTAAAGAAACGCTACGTGCTGCACGTCTTGCAGCTCACCGGTGGAAACGTTTCAGCGACCGCGAGAATTCTCAACGTCGATCGGCGTTCGCTTTATCGGATGCTGGCGCGTTATAAGATCGAACCGTATTTGAAAGACGACTGAGGCAAAGCTCCAGTTCTGCCGGCAAGCCCGCCCCAATCAAATACATCGGCTGATTATTTCTCGAATATATCCGCCCATCAACTATCTAGCAGTTGTGGGCATCTCCTTTGCTTTCAGAAATCACAGAGGCGCGAACAATGCGGATTCTAATCATTGATGATGACGAAACGTTCTGCCACCTGCTGGTCGAGATACTCGAAGAAATGGGAATACCAGCTGTTTGGACGACTAATGGACTAACCGGCTACGAGATGATGACTCGCGATGATTATGAGTTGTGCATCATTGACGTCCGCATGCCGTTGGTCCTGGGAACCGATTTGGCGGAGGCCATCAGAGAGGATCACCCGCAAGTCAAGATTATCCTGGCCTCTGCTTTTGCCGACGAAACACTGCAAGATTATGCGAAGCGCACAGGGATCTTGCTGCTATCAAAACCGTTCACCCCGAACCGGTTGCTCGATACAGTTGAGCTCGCCTTGGGTGAGTCAATCGGCCACAATTGACATCTGAAACACCCCATCGGCGGTTTTTCACCCGATCAATAAACCGATCGGCTTTGGTGTCCTGACCCAGAAATTCGGTAAATTATTCGTTGCGTTCTTTGCCGTCAACTTATTTTATTTCCCGTGCGTGAAATGACCAAGGCGTTTCCGCGCATGGAAAATTGGAAGTGTTTGACGTTTTTGTAGGGCTTTTGATTTTGCAACTATCCGAAGCACTAAGTCCGAGTCCATGGGCTCGATGGGCCGACTTCGAAGCATGACGTCGAGTTTTCCACGACCAGTGTCGCGCATACCACTCAATCCAGCAACGCGCTCCGATCGCGTCATTACCGTCACGTAGTCAGAGATGACCGCTCATCGGCAATGAGCGGGTCTATGCTTCATCGTTAACTCGTCGACGGACTCTGATCCGATCCTGCCCAGGCAAACAAAATATGCGCCTGGCCGCCGGAGGCAATATGAACCGCGCGAGTTATGGTTTTTCCCATCGCGGTTGCTTCGACGACGTAATGTCCGGCAGGAAGCTTGGCGAAAAACAGCGGGCCATCAGAAACGGCCTCGAGCAGTTCTTTGCCCTTATCGTCTTTGATCGAAACCTCGGCGCCGCCGAGATAATGGCCGTTTTCCAGCGAAAAGCTGAGCCCCAAGTTGTCATTAGCGGCCAGTGACCGAATTCGGTCGCGTTCCTCTATGCCTACCCCGCCGCTCACGTATGGAATATTTTCGGATCTTTGAACATGAAGATACTCATCCGAAGATTCCATCCCAGCGGCTCTAGCGGCTCCGGCAGCCAAAAGACTACTACCGATTATTCCAATCGCAAACATCTTCACAAAATCACTCCTCCTTCAAGGCAATTTTTTTGTCGATCCTTAATAGTCGCCCCAACCATCCGATTTCACGCACTCCAACTCTACCTATCCATGACGGGAGATGCGAAACTTGTCCTAGCTGGATTGCCAGGATATCTGCGGGGAGAGTTAGTCCATCCCCGCGACATGGCGAGGTCCTCGAGCCGTGGCTAGTCTCCGTCTTCATAGTCTCTGCCGAAGCGGAACTGCTCCTCTTGCCTTTGGGATATCAGTTGGTCTTTCCCAGTCGGACTCTCATCGCACGCTCCGTAGAAATCGATTACGTCGCCGGTATCCGAACGTTTTAGCTGGGGATCGTCGCTCGCCAACGTTCTCTGGCGCATGGCCGGGAACTTCATGTGACAATAATTCTCACCGCCCTCTTCCTTCACGAGAACGCCATCAGCGGCAATTGCACTGCCAGCCAAAGCGCCAACCAAAACCATTGCTGATACCACCGGTCCAATTCGTATCATCACTTCATCTCCTTTTTGTTTCACTGTATTGTCTCTTCATGGGCTTATCTGCGACCTAATTACTCTCGCCAATCGCGCTCTTCTTCCCGTTTTTGCTCCATGACTTGGTCCTTTCCTGTAGGACTCTCGTCGCAGGGTCCGTAGAAATCGATTACGTCGCCGCTGGTCGAGCTCTGTAGTTGTAGATGATCATCGACCACAGTTGTTTCGCGAATCGCCGGGAACTTCATGTGGCAATAACTTCCAGGAGTGACTTCCTCCTTGGACAATACGCTATCGGCCGCTAGCGCACTGCCCGCTATGGAGCCTGTTAGCAATATTGCCATTGCTGTTGTCTTGAGAAATTTCATGGTTATTCACCTCCTCTCATTCTGTGTTTTGCTGAATACGTTCAGCAAGCGGCGTGCCGTATGTGCAAGTGAACACTTTGGCAACTAACGTGCCGAGCAACGTTATCTTTACGGGTAAACTGAGACAGCTAGGTTGGCTACTTGACCATTTTGCCACAGCCCGCATGCCTGTGATCGCGCCCGTCGTCGCTCAACGCGATGAAAATTT
>DASXSW010000514.1:0-13442 GCA_036505755.1 Binatia bacterium
AACAATAAAGGCTCCTCAGGTAGGACTCGAACCTACAACCCTCCGGTTAACAGCCGGATCGAATAATTATTGCCTTGTTTTGCCGGGCTTTGCTTCAAGTTGCTTCCTTATGCTTTCATGCAGAAAATGAACCGACTTAGCTCTTGTTTCTATTTGCCGTAACTTGCTCGGAGTTGCTTTGAGTTGCGTCCTGCATTTGGCAAGAATTTGGCAAACTGTTTTCATCGAACATCGCGACGCTTACCCTTCGATACTGCGCTCCAAAATTCTTTTGAGGAGAGCCCTCGGCCTGCCGCAATACTTGCGCGTGACTTTTTGAGGAGTCTTTGCAGCCGCGGCGACCGTGCGAGGACTAGGCTCTCCACATCATCATCGTCAACCGGAGAGACCAGAACCGCAACGGCCTTGCCATTCCGAGTAATGACAACCGGCCCCTCGGTTTGCGACTTTTCAATATAAGCACTCAGTCGGGCTTTGACGTCAGCTAATGGTGCGATTCTCGTCATTTGAATTTCTCTCTTCCAATTAAAAGCCGGTTGCGATCCTGAATTCCGATGGCAAGAATGTTCACGGTTCTTCTTGCCTCATCAATTTCATACAAGACTCGAAATCGATTGTCGGTACCGAACCGAAGTTCCCAAGTCGCGTCAAACGGCGCGGGTGTTTCAAGCCGTTTTCGGTTTCGAGTTGGCATGTCCGGCGCGGCCCTGAGTCGCTCTTCGATTGTTGCGTTGATCAGCGTGTGATGTCGCGACTCTATGGCTTTCATGTGTTCAACCGTTTCGGGAGCGAAAATGAGCTCGAACTTTTGTCGCCGCGGCACTGACTAGAATTATAGTCTGCAACTCCAAAGGTCTCTGGTGAAGTTTCGACTTTGCCTATGCGTTATGTGGCAAATTTGTTTAGAAATATGAGCGAGTGAAACTGACCGAGGCCGACGGGGATCAATAGCCAATTATGACGGGAGCCTGATTCCGATTTCGAGGTGGCCTCTCTACTTTGCCGGCGCAGCAGTCTCGCCTCTTGCCTGATCGTCGTTCCTGTTCGTGATTGTCTAGCTTGCCTGGTCTTTCGGGAAGCCTATATGGCGGACACTTCGATATTAAAACCGGCGCAGCCTGGAGATGTCTCAGACGTTGGAGTCTCTGCGTAACGAACTCGCTTCAGTTATGGAATCTCTCATCGCATTTCCGTCTTGGGAGTCTGTTCTCGATCTACCCGCAAAAGGGTTGAGAGCCGTTCCGGAAGCCTTGCTCCGAAAACCACTGCGCGTCCGCGATACTTTCTTTTTCCGTGGAGTGTGAGGGCCGATCCTTCATGGCTTCGGTCTGTACTCACCGTCGATGACTGCGGCGATATCAGGTCTCTTCCAAAACGACTCAATCCAGTATGTACGGATCTCGCGTCCAATCCAGGATGCTTCCGGAGGCATAAGGTAGAAGGCTTCGCGCGCTCTACGCGCCGGTCATCACTCCCGTCCCAGCTGCAGCCTCACGCCGACCATGGCGCGGCGCGGATCCGTGAAGACGGTCGGACGTCCGAAATTTGGGCTGTACAGATTGTCCGTCGCCAGACCTTCCTCGGCAGTGCTGTTCAGCACGTTGAGCACGTCCAAGAGGAGTTCGACACGTCCCAATTCGCGCGTGAGGACGGTCCTCGACACGCGCAGATCGAGCAGTGATTGCGACGATAAGCGGCGGGTGCCGCGCGGCTCCAGGAAAACGCGTTGGTCGCCCTGAGGCAGCTTAATCTGCGTAGTTGCCGCCCACGGCTTTCCGCTGAGGTACTGCATATTCGCTGCAAGCCTGAGGCCCGTCCGCGGCATCTCGACGGTGCCCATGACTCGGAACATATGTGGGCGATCGTTTGGCAGTCGGCCGCGCGCATTGGTGAGGTCGTTCGGATCGCGGCCGTAGATGACATCCCCAGCAATGGTGCTGGACTGCCCGATGGCCCCGCCGGCGGGGTTCGTTCCGTTGCTAGCCTGCAGTCCGTAGACTTTCGAAAAGGTATATGAACCGAACGCCTGCCACCCGTTGGATTGGCGCTTTTCGAACGCCATCACGAGCCCGTTGTACCTCAACGACCATCCGGGCGGATTCGTCACGAGGAAGCGCCGATCTGTCGTGGAGTTCGTGAGTACGAACACCGGCACGATCCGGCCGTCAGTCATCGTTTGCGTATCCTGGCGATACTGGCCACCGATATCGGTCCATCCGACATAATCGCGGCCAGTCTTGTAGATGTAGGCAAGTGCCACCGAGAAAGGGCGGCCCAGCTCGCGATCCACCCCAATCGAATATTCATCGGTCAGCGGCGATCGAATGCCGCGATCGACCTGCAGGTTGTGGATATCGACCACGGAGACGAGACGCGTGTAGCCGCCGGTCGCGGGATCGAATTCCATAGTCGTGATCGGGCTTACACCGGGGTGAATCGGGCTGATCTCCGCCGTCAAAATGCCCTGGTGGAATCGACCGTAGCTTGCGCGCAATACGGTGCGGCCATCGTTGGTGAGCTTGGTAGTGACGCCCAGGCGTGGCGACACGAGGTTCCACGTATACAAGGTGCCGAGGCCGCGTACGATGCTCCCTGTTTCACGGCCGCGAACATCGATGGCGTGGAGGTCCTGAAGGATGGCGCGGTTGTTGTCGAAGCGTACACCGGCATTGACCGTCAGCCGATCACCTATCGTCATGGCATCGGTCGCGAAAAAAGCAGTCGAGATAAATTCCCCGCCGTTGACTGAGGGACTTCGGGAGACGGATTGAAAGGGTTTCCCATTGTCGTCGATGAACCTAACACCACTCGGAATAATTTGCGGCTGAATGTGCAACCCCTTTTCCAGTTGGGTGCCTACCTTCCACTCGTGGTTGGCCCTAAGCAACCCGCGTTGGTAGTGGGTGAGCGTCGCCTTGGCCGTCGTCCGAATCAACGTCAGCGCACCGATCAGCTGTGGATTGCCGCTGTTGACACCCGTCACGCGGTCCGACCGATTGGGCGTCGTGAAATCTCCGCTGGCTGGGTCGTCGTGGCGCTTAAAGACGAAGCGTCCGACTCGTACATCCCATAGCGTGTTGGCGGACAACGTATGGGTCAGATGGCCGAAGGTCATCGCCGGCACGTGCGCATGCAGGCGCTGTGTTGCGGCGAACGGCAACACTTGTGTCGGGATCTGCGGGTTGACCCAGAACTCATCATTAAAACTGTGGAACAATTGCAGGCGCGGCGTTAGCTGCCACGTGAGCTTCCCAAAGATTTTGTTCTGCTCGTAGGTTCTTGGAAACTTGGGGTCGGTGCCAGGCTGGCTGTCGTAATCACGCAAGTACTGATATCCCGTAAAGAACCAAATTCGATCGTGACGCACGGGACCGCCGAGATTCGTCGTGAAGTCCCGGTACTTGATGCGCTCGTATCCAGTTAGTGCTTGAGTGCCCGGAACAGCGAGCCGAACTGGCTGGCTGGTCAGGCCGGACCACTGTCCGTAATAGGATGCGTCGTACAAGAAACGATTGCTTCCTGTTCGCGTGATGACGTTAAACACCGCGCCCTGGATGTTGCCCCACTCGGCTGAAGCTCCCACATTCTGGACTTGGACTTCTTGAATGACGTCAACGCTCGGCTCGGCGCGCGATACGCCGGCGCAAGGACAGGTGAAGTTTGTGCCGTCTATAAGAAACAAGTTCTCGTTGCCCCCGGAACCTAACACGGACACGGTGTTGATCGACCCGCTCGACGGCGATGTCGGAGACACGCCTGGAGCCGCCCGGATCAAATCGAACATGCTGTACCGGCGCGTTGGAATCGTTTTGATGTAGTCCGATCCGAAGCGAGTCTCGAACCCGCTGCCTCGCGCTTCAATCCGCGAGCCGGTTCCCTCGACCACGATCGATTCCGCCACTCCGGCCACCTTCAAGACGACCCTTCTCTCGAGCGTGGCACCAGCGCCGATGCGGATGCCTTGTTCGTGATATGGCGCAAATCCGGGCACCTCGATATCAAGCACGTATAATCCGGGCGCCAGCACCGGGAACCGTAGTTGCCCCGTCTCGTCCGTCATCATGGTTGCCGGTCCGCCAATCAAGGTCGGCGACGTGGCCCGCACGAGTGCCCCCGGAATACTTGCACCCTGTTCATCCTTCACCGTTCCGATAAGAGCCCCCGTTAGACTCTGCGCAGCAACCACGCAAGGCAACATAACGCATGCGGTGGTCAGGATCACCATGAACCATGGCGGGATTCCAGATCTTGACGTCATGTGTCTCTTCGCGTTCATTTTGAAAGACTCCTTTCAGCGACTTGTGGGTTTGGAAAACGGCGCAATTATACAGTGGGGATCCGTTGGTGTGGTCGGATTCAAGAGGGCCGTCATGGTTACCACGACCAGAATCGTTGCACTGCGCATTCTTACCTCCCAGCTAGACTTAGCCTTGACGCATTTTATTGTCCGCAGTTTTTTGCTGCCGCCGTAAAAATCCCCAAAGTTCCGGTTTAAGAATCCCCGGTTGGTGGCCATTGGCGGGTGTGCTCCTTTTTCTCGAAGCAGCGCCGCCCTCTGATTGTCCGGCGGATTTAGTGGGTCTACGATCTACCGGTTCCTCACGTGGCATTGCGAACAGGTATTCTCGAACGTGTGGCATGTCAGACATGCGCGTTGGTTCAGCATTGCCGAGAGTCTATGCCCGCCGTTCTTAAAAAAGGTCAAGGGCTGATGGCTACGAGGCGTTTCATTATGACATCGGATACAGCTTTCCGCCTGATGACAGGAGGCGCATGTCGAGCGATCCAGAGCCGCCGTCTTTCCATGCACGTCGTCGCGCCATCGTGCTGTGTGTGACGACGGCCGCATCAATTGATGACACGAGATACATTGACTTCCGGCGGACCGAGCGGACGTTGCCGGCGCAAACGATGTTTGGGGCTGAATATTCGTGTGGCAAACGAAACATTTCGAATCCGGCGCCGCCGCATCTTCGGAGTGATGCTTTCGAAAACTCTCGTTGTGGAACGCGGGCTTGACGTTTCGCGTGTGGTTCGACGGTAATGCACTTTTTTGTTCATCGGCATGGCACATCCCGCAGTTCGTCATCCGCGATTGCGCAGGCATGTCCTTGTTCACGTCATGACATTGGACACAGTCGATCATCTTCGGCAATGAGAGGTCGGCGAGTCCGTGACTCTGCAGCACGGAATAATGGCAGGTGGTGCAGTTGATGCCGAACTTCTCCTTGTTCCGAAAATGGACAACGTGTGAAAACTTCAGGTCCGGATAAACTCCAGAGGCCACGGTACCCGCCAGCAACAGATTTCCTTTCGAGCCGCCGGGGTTTTCGATTTCCTCAGGCATGTGACAGCCCCGGCAGTCCTTCGTCTGGGACCGGTTGGAAAGGTTCGGATGAATCTTCCCATCGGAGTGACACCCGGCGCACTGCGTGTGGCCCGGAAAAGAAGCGAACTGTCCCTGCGCATCGAATTGATGGCAGAACGTGCAGTCTGCTCGAAAACCGGTCTTCGGATCGAGCCTGCCGCGAGAGTCGGTATGGTTGGCGTGCGAGAAATCCAGCAAGAGGGGTCGCTTTTTCGCGTACCGCGGAAACGGCAACACATCCGAGCTACCGGCAGGGGGGAACGACGAGTGGCATTGAGAACAGATCGTCCGGTCGGGTTTGCTGTTGAACACTTCTTCGTGACAGTCCATGCATGGAGCGTGTGCGGGACGTTCGAATTGGACGGAGTTCGGCCCCGCCGGTTGATGGCACGTCTTGCAATCGAGCATCAATTCCGTCGCATGGATTTGATGAATAAATATGTCCTTCGCCGGTCTTGTTTGCGGCGCCTGCTGTGCGAGGTATTCGCGAACGCCCCACGCGAGTGAGATCAGCATGCCGGCCAGGAGCACGATCAACAGTCGTCTGGGCATCTCAATATCTCCATGCCATACCCAACCTGAAGACCTGCGCGTGCTGGATCGAGGGCCGGAAAATGAAGAAATCATCGTCGAGCGAATAGTCAAGATACAGTCTTGTCCGGCTGTCCAGCTTCAGTTGGGCTCCGCCGGTAAGCCCGCGAACAGCGGCATTGTTGATGAAGAAGAAGCGGTCCTGCAGGTTGAACCGCCTGTAGAAACCTCCGCCACGCAGAGCCAGTCTTCCTTCACCGAAGGTACGCCTTAATTCGAGTTGAATCTCTTGCATGCGTGTTTCACCAGCAATGCTGACGTCATCGAATTGCGTGGCACCGGCCGGGCTACGGCGATCGGTGTTGCGCTGGCGGATTTCGAAGAAAGGCTGAAGCCCCAGTGGAGCGAAGATCTGTCCATTAATACGGTAGTCGTCGAAGGATGTGTCGTAAGGCCCCTGCTTCGCCGGATCGTTGAGCCGGCGCAGCCAGACAGATCCACCGAGACGAACGCGTCTCGTGATCTCATGCC
The DNA here is from genome assembly GCA_036505755.1 of Binatia bacterium. GTDB lineage: Bacteria > Desulfobacterota > Binatia > UBA9968 > UBA9968 > DP-20. The sequence continues at coordinate 6,431 of DASXSW010000514.1, forward strand.
GCACGTCGAGAACGCCCTGGCTGTAAGGTTCAACCCGTCCAAAATACAGTCGCGGGAGGCGGTTGTGAGGATCGCGATCGGCGGCGGCGACGGTGTAGTCATAAATGAAATCCCTGTCGGAAAGCTTCTGGAGGAAACTTGCGCTTACTGCGGTCTGGCCGGTCGACGGCGCATAAAAAGCTTGAGCGCTGTAGTCGGTAGCGGATCCGCCGATGATTCTCACGTAAGTATTGAATAACCAGCTCGGGCTGAAGCGGTGTCGAACGACAATATTCTGGCTGCCCTTCACATAGGCGACTCCTTCATATTCCACACTGGTGTCCGGCGTGAGCTGCAATCTCAGATTCATTCCGCCGATCGCCCGCTGCGAAGGATCCGAATACCGCGCAAATCGCCGTCCTGCGAACACCGAGACCGAATAGCGGCGGCGGTTCGCCTGAAAGGATGCGCCGTCAAACGCGGCGAGTTCCGAACCGTAAATGTACTGCCTGCCGACCTGCAAAGACGTTCCGGCGAAAACGCCGTCGCTCGCAAGGCCGCGAATCTGGACGGTACCGGCAAGCAGTTCCAGGTTGCGGTTGGATGGGAGAGTGTTCAGAAGAGTCAATGCCGGAGAAGCAGACGTGACGTGGCTCAAATCCTGGGCGTATCGAAAAGAAAAACTTGTATTGATCCGCGGAGACAGCCACTCACGCGTGCCCCAATTCAAGAACTGAAAGATTTGATCCGAGTTCGGTTGGAACGCGTCGTGAAACGGAATACCAATTGGATTGATGAAGGGCGTAAAGGGACCGTCGAAAACTCCAGTTAATGTTGGCCGGCCCGAAAGCGCGATCTCCTGGCGGATGTATTCTGTCCGCGATTCAAGAAAGAAATGATCCAGAAAATCCGCTGCGCCACGATTCGTCCTCGGCTCCTGAGGCACAGTCAGCGCCGGATCCGGTGGAGCGGCAGGAATGGCGCCCTCCAGGAGCCTGTCCCAATAGACCGTGACAGGTGCCGGTTTGGTTGGATTGTCCTGCGCCCACACGACCGATGAGAGCAGCAGGACCAGAAGAATGGGAAATCTCTCCTGCATCGGCCTACTGACTCAGCTCTTCGATTCTCTTTTCGGCCAGCGCGATGCGCCACGGGTATGTGTCGCTGTGCCATTGCGCTGCAGCGAGGTAGAGCGCCAATTCGGCCACCGCATTGGATTTTCGGTCAAGCTTTTCATAGACGTCCGCGAGCTCCCAATGAACCTGCGCGTTGTTTGCTTTATCGCCGGTCAATTGGACTGCGTCTGGCGTCACTGGCGAGAGCTCAAGCTCGGCTTTGAACGCATTCACTGCCGCCTCGTAAAACCGCTGTTGGCCGGTTTCAGCGCTCGCGCGGTCGCCCATCTCCACGAGGGCCTCTCCGATCATTGCGTTCATTTCCAGCCGGAGCGGATCGATCAGCAACACTTCCTGGAAAAGGCGAATGGCCTCTTCAGGATCCTTCTCCATGAGCAAAAAGCCAAGGCGTGACCGAACCGTAAACATGCACGGCATGGGGTCGAGCGACGGCGGCACGGGTGCGGTCGTCACGATCTGGCATGTGCCGTTTTGCAGGCTGTTCATTGAAATCGCCGTCCGGTAATCGGCAATTGCTCCCTCAAAGTCCTCCAGGTCGTCCTGCTTATGAATGCCGCGCTGCGTATATTCCCAGGCATTTCGCGGCGTGTCGATGCCCAGCAATTCGTAATCGATCTTGCCTTCAAAATAAAACGGGTTCGGCTTCGGATAGTTCGGATTGTCCCCGCGTGTTTCTTCTTGAGGGCGGCTCGAGACGGAACCCACAACCCCGAGCACGAGCGCGAAAATCAACGCGATGAGGGGCGCTTTAGAATTCATAGCTACCTCTCCAGCTCCACGGTCGTGTTGGCATTGGCGATATCCCTGACGTTTCGCAGGAAATCATCAATCATTTTCTCGTTCAACAAATGAAGATCGTGACCTGCGGGGCCGTTGGCTCCCGTGGTTCCGGTTAAATACCGGAGAAACAGCGGCGGAAAATGTTCGTAGTGGACCTTTGCCTCAACCTGAAGCGGACCTTCCAGCTGATCGATTCCCAGCATCGCCAGCTCGCGAGCGGACGGCAGCTTGATCTGGTAGCGGAAAGTCGTCGGACGAAGCGGCTGAAGCGATCGGTAGTTATCAACAGAGTTCGCAAACGCCGCATTGAACGTTTCTTCAAAATGCGGCTTTGTCGCAACGATGGGATTGCCGTTCGCATCATTTCGGCCAAGCGAGTCACCCGGCAGAAATATGCGCGTGAGCTCGTTGCGGAAGAGCACCAGCCCTTGCGGCATACCGATATAGACACGAGACTCCGGTCCCTTGTCCGGTCCGTGCCAGAACACCAGATTCCGGCCACCGTTCGCATCGGGCCCCGGCGAATACGTCTCGGTGTGCCTTCCGGGATCGACGACGGCGATCAAGTGTTCGAGATCCTCGTCATCGAGGCTGCCGTCCGGGCCTGCCTCACCGGTGTTCGGGTGAGGTTTGTCCACTTGATAGCCCGACTGGTAAATCAAAAAACCGTTCTTGTCTTTCACCGACAGTTCGATGTAGCTCGTTCGCTCTTGCGAAAAGCCCGCGGGGAATCGATGCCCGGTCAACGAAACAGCGGTCACGCGGACGTTGAACGTTCCGCCAGGACGAACTGTGCGATCCGTCTTGTCCAGCGAGATCCGCACCGCCGCTTTCAAAAGGTCCGCCCGTCGGCTGGCCAGTGCCTTCGGAATGCCGTATTCGTCCGTTCCGGGCTCGTATGGATCCGGATAATCCGGGCCAAGCCGCGCGCGAAGCTCACTGGGCGAAAGGATCGGAACATCGACACCGGTCAAGTAGTGAGTCACGACCGGCCGTTGCGGAAGTGGGAAATTGAAATCGGTAGACACGCCGGGCACGGCCGCAAAATTCGTCGGGAAAACAGCAGGCGTCGGGCTTGTGATCTTGAGATCGCCAACGCTGTAAGTAGAGCTCCCGGCATAAGGGAACAGCGACATATGACAATCCTGGCAGCGAATCACCTTGCCGAACGGATTGTTGGTGCTGTTATATGGGCCGATCGACCATTCCGTGCTCAGGTTCTCCAACCTGTAATGAGTCACGCCCGCACCGCCCGCATTGACGTCCGTTTCGAAGGCGGTCATCGATCCGACGCCCGCCACGCGCACATCGTGACAGCCGTTGCAGAAGTTGCCGCTGCGAAGGAATGCGATGCGGTCGGGGTCGCGGCTGGCGACGTGAAAACTGCCCTTCACGGCAGCGGGAAACAAGAATGGTCCGACTTTATCGATGGAGTTTTGTATTCGCAGCGACATGTTTGCAAAGCCATCGTGCTGGAAGCTGCGTTCCAGGTGCGGGCCCATCACGTTGTGGCACACGTCGCAGGTGATGCCGGCCGCGCCCATGGATGGCCGCGCTCCCTGAGGCGCAAGGCCACCGGGTTCTGTCGGCAGGATTTGTCTGCCGTTGCCGTCAACCATCGCATAATCGCGAAGGGGACGGAACAGATCCGGCCGAAAGTCATTTCCGACACCGGGCAGCTCCGGCACCTCCCGCTTCTGAGGATCTTCGCCCATCAGGACGACATGCGGATTGTGACAGCTCTGGCAGAATCCCGCTTGAACCTGATTGATATTTGTAAATGCGGGCGTGCTGACAAGATTACTGTTGAGTGGCGTATTCGATGTCGTCAGCTTCGTGCTGTCTTTGTAAACCGGCCGCAATCGCCCGCCGCTCAGAAAATTCGCCGAACTTTCGAGACCGTTGAATAACGGGCTGACGTTGCGATATCCCGCTTTTACCGAACTGCGAAGCTCGTTGTATTGCCGCTGATGGCAGGGCAGGCAGGACTCGGGGCGTTGATACGGCATTTCGCGCAGACTAAATGAGGGCGGGTTGCCAACCGGCGTCTGAGCCGAAATGGAGAGAATGCCCAAAATGGGCGCGCAAACCACCAGCAATATTCGCATCGTACGCATTCGTCCGCTCCACGCCCTGCGGCGTTCTTGCCCGGTTTGTTTTATTGCGATTGAAGTGCCGAAAACTAACCATCGGATGACTTTTTGTAAACAAAAGCGAGTGAACGTGAGCCTGGCGATTGCTGCATCTCCACGGCAGGCCGCTATCGGTTTGGGTGGCTCAGCCGAGTCCGGCTGGCGAGCGGGAAGGAAGCGGAAACACCGCGATAGCTGCAAGCACCACCCGCCAATTGATTTCGTCGAAGGTCTCACTGGCGGTCCTGGCCGTGGCCGACTTCGTCATCATTCCCAGCAACCGGCTGTCCAGTGGCTGGATTTAGAATCAATCGCCTGCGGCCGGCGGCCGCGTGCGAAAAATCAAACATGGGAAAAAGCGACCCGGCGATGGCATCGGTCGACTGATTGCCAATTCTTCCGAGACCCCAATTATCTTCAATGAAGCGCAAAACGGAAGATTGGTCCGTCACGCCGTGGTCAACGAAGTTCCGTTTGGCGAAGGGCGAGATTACCAGCAAAGGCTGGCGCGGACCATATCCACAACGGGCTAGATACGCTCCCGCTTTCGGCGTGCCGCACGAGGCAATGCCGGTGAGAGTGTCGTCGGGGGTGTTCGACTGATTGACGATGGGGCCGATGACGTGGTCGTACCAGCCGTCAGAGTCGTCATACAGAACAATGATCGCGGTGTTCTTCCAGAAAGGCGACTTCATGATTGTATTTATCGTATTGACAAGGAACGTCTGCTCATCGAGAGGGTCCGAGTAGTCGGCATGACCATCCTGGTACGCGGCGGCCTTCAGGTAGCTGACGGCCGGGAGATTGCCGGCGGCGAGAGCAGTGAAGAAGTCGCTGAGATCGTACTGATGATTCGCCTGATCCGTCTGCCCGACCGGAGCAATTGGAGGCAGGTGATGCTGGTTGTGCGTGCTGGGAAAATATTGGAACGGTTCGTGGTGCGGAATGTAATCGGTCACTAAGGCGCCGGCAATGTTGGTATGCGCCGTCGCGCAAACGGCCGTACCCCCTACCACCGACGAAGGTCTGAAGCCGCCTTCGAACCATCCCCAGGTAATTCCCTTGGCATTGAGTAGATCGCCCACATTCGTACCGGACATCGCTGCCTTCGGGGCCGAGGCGATGGTGCAGTCATCGAACTCAGCAATAGGGCGAGGAGAGCCAATGATGGTGCCATTGGAAACATTGCCTGCGATGTCCGGAGTAGTCGCTCCGTGGGTCTGGCCGGAAATTAGATTCAGCGCACCAGTCGTGGACTGTCCGAACGTGGTGCTGAAGGAATTGTCGCTCATGGCGAAGTGCTGCGCATAGTTCCAAAGCGCAGTCACGACGTTGCCATCGTAGTAATCCATCACGATGCTCTTGTCGGCGCAAGTCGATCCGGCGAGAGTTTCCACGAACTTGTCCATCAGACCGTGGTCAAAGGCGGTTTGTTCGTCCTTGTAACGATTATCCTGGTCGCAGGTGACGAGTTGGGAGAGAACGCGATCCAGCCGTTTAGGGTTGGCCGCATTCGGGTTATTGTTTAGTAGGCCCGCATTCAACAGACCATTTACCGTCGGCGTGCCGAACCGTGCATGGAAGGCCGGTTCGCCCGGCGGGTTCGTGGCGAAGGGATAGGTGCCGAAGTAGTGGTCGAAGGAAACGTTTTCCTGGAAGATAACCACCAGGTGTTGAATCGGAGTGGCCGTATATTGTTCGGCGCTCATCAATGGCGCGATCCCCAGCAACACAAGCGCCGGGAGGATACGCGACACCCATTTCACTGCAACATTGGACTGCCTCATGTTTTCTTTCCCCTTGGTTTATTTAAATCCCCGGCAGCAAGCACCCCGGCCAGGTTGAATCGGCACAAAGGATGTCATCGCTCCGTTTCGTACTCCAATCTCGCGCCTAACCTCAAATAGTGTTTTTATTGATCTATGCATCACCGTTCCCCTCCGCCGGATCGCAAGAGAGCGAAAACTCCACCCCGATACAAAGTCGATCCTCTAAGGCCCGCTTGTTTTGTCCCTTCATACATAAGGGCGACAAAACAGCAAAAACCATCTCAAAAAACTTCGTGGCTTCGCGATTCGTCAACTTTGACTTGACCCGATCCGTGGGCATATCCTCCTGCAGGATGTCCAATCCGAAAGCGAAGTTGGGATGAATCAACAACAGGAAATAACCAAGCTGTTACGCGAATGGAGCGACGGGCGCCGCAGTGCGTTTGATGAATTGATGCCGCTGGTTTATGGAGAACTACATCGTCAAGCGGCGAGATATTTAAGAAGCGAACGCCGGGCCCAGACGCTGCAAACAACCGCGTTGATTCACGACGCGTATGTGCGGTTAGTCGGCCAGACGGGCATTCAATGGCAAAGCCGCTCGGGGTTTTTTGCATTCGCCGCACGAGTGATGCGCCATATTTTGGTTGATTATGCTCGCGCCAAACATCGAGAAAAGCGCGGCGGCGACGCGGTTAAAGTGCCTTTGGAAGAAGCGTTACTCATGACGGTTGACAAGCAGGACGTGGATTTGATTGCCCTGGACGAGGCTCTAAATCGTCTGGCGGAGATCGACGAGCAACAAGTCCGCCTTGTCGAACTTCGATACTTTAGCGGTTTGAGTCTGGAAGAGACAGCGGAAGCCCTGAAGATCTCGCGGGCGACGGCGGCGCGAGATTGGGATGTAGCAAGGGCCTGGCTGCATCGCGAATTGAGGAGCTGAATAAAAACATCCGAAAAATGACAAACGAACAATGGGAGCAGGTAAAAGAAGTTTTTGATGCGGCGTTGCAGCACAGACCCGATGAGCGAGCGCAATTTCTCGACGAAGTTTGCGGTGCCGACGAAACGATGCGCCGCGAAGTTGAAGCGCTCCTGTCTTCGTTTGCCGATGTCGGCAGTTTCATGGCCAAGCCAGCCGTCAGCATAACGAGGGAAGCGGCAACGATCGAAAGAACTTCGCTTACCAAAGGTCGGTTTTTGGGGCATTACGAGA
>DASXSW010000515.1:0-3542 GCA_036505755.1 Binatia bacterium
GCGAAAGCGTTTCTTCGGGCATTTTCCGAAGCAATCTGGCTGGGAAGAAATAATAAAGAGGTCGCGTTTCGCGCTTACCGCAAATATATGAGAATCGACGAGCCCAAGCTTTTGGAATCGATGCATCGAAACTATTTATTAACCTCTATCCCGGTTAAACCTTATCCGATCGAAGAAGCCATACAAGCGGACATCGAAGACTTGAGCGCGAGCATTGCCGAGCTGAGAGGCAAGAAAGCCGCCGACTTCATGGATCGATCGCTTTTGAATGAATTGGAAAGCGAAGGATTTTTTGCCAAGCTGCACGGACAAAAGAGCAAATGATTTACAGAAGCCAAAGTTTAGCGGGACAGGATTTGATCTACTCGTCGCTGGAGTGTAATTCATGCCAACGCTAAGGCTCGCCTACCGAGATGAGGACCGAACACCGGTCATTTTCTGCATCAAAGAGATGGCCCGGCGGTACTATAACGTGGACGTTGAGGTCATGCTTATCAACGGGACGAAGGAATACGAGGCCGCGCTGTTCAATGACGCTTGTGACGTGATCATCGAGCATCTGGAATATCTCTATCCGGCGGCTGCAGAGGGAAAGAAAGTTACCATGTTCTGCGCGCCGAGCCTCAGGCGCGGTTTGGAGTTGGTCGTTCCCGCCGATGTGCAAAGCGTGGAAGCTTTCAGAGGGAAGAACTTGGCAGTCCGCACCGCCGGCAGACCTCATGCACTCGTGCTGTGGCTCAGGATGATGGGGTTGGAAAACGACATGAAGATCCAGATGGTCGGCGATAATGAAGTCGGCCGCTGGAACCAGTGGAAAAAAGTCGTGAGCGGCGAATGCATCGCTACGTTCATGTCCGACCTATACCTGCCAAACGCGCTTGCCGCCGGCTTGAAGGTTTTGCCGGTGCCGGATCTCCCGGTGGTCGCTCATTACGCCCAAGCTTGTTTGTCTGAATTTGCCAGAGAGAATTCAGATCTACTTAGAGATTATACCAAAGCGGTAATTCACGCCGTCTGTTTGATGATCCTTAGAAAAGATGACGCTTTGAAAATTGTCGCCGAGGAACCGATGAAGCGGATGAAGATTACCAACCACCGTGAATTAGAAAGGCAGTTCGACTCGATCGTGAAGCTGCTGCAGTTAAAACCCTATCCGACGCCGCAGGCGATCGCCAATACTTTTGAGATTGCCACCGCGGAATTCGGCGTGGCTGATGTCAATCCTTTAACTTTATGGGATCTCCATTGGGTGAAAGAGATGGACGACGACGGCTTCATCGATAGTTTGATACAAGAGATGAAACGATGATGGACCGAGCGAAGCAAAATGAGGTGTCGTAAAAATTCGTTTCGGTGTTCCCCCCTTTGCGAAAAGGGTGGCAAGGGGGGATTTCGAGCTTGCCGTGATAATAAATCCCCCTCAATCGCCTTTTTTCAAAGGGGGAGATCAAGAACCGCTGTAAAGCTGACGGCATTCATTCTGCTTGTTCTTCTGATTTTCGCAAGCGCGGGAAGTGCGCAAGACAAGAAGGCTGAAGCCCTCAACGTTGCCTACACCTCAGCCACCGCGACTCGCGCGCCCCTCTGGATTGCGAAGGAAACAGGACTGTTTGAAAAACACGGAGTCGATATCCGACTCATTTATATTCGGGCGGGTAGCCCGTCGATCAGCGCTCTCGTTTCCGGAGACGTTCATGTGAGCTCGGATCCTGCTGCTGCCGTAGCTATTGCCGGCGCGCGCGGCGCGCCCGTTGTCGTGATCGGCACTTACGGCCTGGCTAGCTATCGTTTAGTGGCACATCCGTCCATCGCGTCGGCGCAACATCTGAAAGGAAAAACCATCGCCAGTGTTCGTCCCGGCAGTGGCCCCGACGCCCTGCTGCACCGTTTCCTGCCAAAGCTCGGCTTGGTGCCGGGCAAAGATGTGGCGATCCTTCCTACGGGTATCTCCGAATCGAACAGGAGAATCACCGGCATGTTGCAAGGCAACTTCGACGCGACCTTGGCAAGCTGGGATAATATCGTTCAGATGGATCTCCTGGGCCAGAAGATCAACGTGATTGCTGACCCCGCTGACTTTGGCGTGCGGACTTCGGTGAGTGATTTCACTTCGACGCGGCCGGTTGTCAGGGAACGTCGCGCTGCGGTCAAGGCTTTCTTTCGCGCTTTCATCGAAGCGAGTTGGATGGGGCGGAAAGATCGGGAGTTGGCGTATCGTATTTTTCGCAAGTATCTCAAAGTCGAAGACCCGAGGCTGTTGGATTCCATGTACAAAAACTATTTGGGAGTAAGAAATCTCTTGAAGCCTTATCCTCTCGATGATGCCTTGGACGCGGACATTGAATATTTAAGCAAGACTCTGGTTCCCGAGCTGAAGGGCAAGAGCGCCGCCGATTTCATCGACGCTAGTCTCTTACGCGAAATCGAAAATGAAAATTTCTTCACCCGTCTGGAACAGCGATGAGGCGTGGCTTTTGAAAGGCAACACGACGAAGGAGCTTTACCTATGGGAGAAATTCTCGGCATCGGCATGACCCACGCGCCGCATCTTCAATTTACCGATGAGAACATGGTCAACGTGCTGCGGCGCCTGCTCAAAAGCGAGAGCACCCCAGCGGCGATGAAAGACCCGCAGAATTGGCCGGCGGGAATGCGGGCGGAATGGGGCAGCGACGAAGGACTGACCGCCGCGCGCACGCATCGCGCCGCGCTCCTCGAGGGAGTGCGCGCCGCGCGCGCCGCGTTGGACGCCTTCAAGCCGGATTGCGTCTTGATCTGGGGCGACGACCAGTACGAAAACTTTCGCGAGGATGTGATCCCGCCGTTCTGCGTTTATGCGTTCGATGAAGTCGACTGCGCGCCCTTTAAGGCCAGCGACGGTCTCGGCGCCGACACCAACGTGTGGAACGCGCCCAAGGACATGGTAGTTAAAATTAAAGGGCATCGCGAAGCAGCCAATCTGCTCGCGGAAAAGCTGCTCGAAAATGGCTTTGAAGTGACTTGGTCCTATCGATTGCATCACGCTCAAGTGCTCAGCCACGCCTTCGCGCGCACGATTCTTTATCTCGACTACGATCGCCAAGGTTTTCCTTATCCGGTTATTCCGTTCCACGTGAACTGTCACGGCAGCAATCTGCGCATAAAAGGAAAAACTATCGAGGGCCGGCCGCCGCCTTCGCCGGCCCCTTGGCGTTGCTACGATCTGGGAAAACAAATCGCGCGCATCATCGAGGAAAGCCGATGGCGCGTGGCACTGATCGGGTCATCGAGCTGGTCGCACGGAACGCTCACGGCCAAGCATCACTTCCTCTATCCCGACGTGGAAGTGGACCGGCAACGTTTCGCGGAATTACAGGCCGGGCGGTTGCGCCAGTGGCGTGACCTCGATCCTGATCAGATGCGCGCCTCAGGCCAACACGAAATGCTGAATTGGATCTGTCTGGCGGGCGCGATGGAGGGGCGCAAAGCTTCGCTGCAGCTTTTCGTGGAGTCTTATATTTTTAACTCAGATAAGGCATTGGCTTTGTTTCCGCCCGCGCTCC
>DASXSW010000516.1:0-6649 GCA_036505755.1 Binatia bacterium
TGCACGAATGGCTACGGCCGGTGATCTTAGTCGCTTGCAACGTCGACACGCAGCGGACCCGATTACAAGAAAGAGACCAGCTCACTCAAACTGAAGCACAGAAACACATCGACGCGCAGATGAGCCTGGAAGAAAAGCGGCGGTTGTCCGATTACGTGATTGAGAATGACGGCAGCCTTGCCAATCTCGAACAACAGGTACGAACCGTCCTGGAAAAAATCAAAGCTACTTAACCCGCTCTAAATAGGATCCGTCGGACGGATCCACCCGGACTTTGTCGCCGATTTGAACGAACGGCGGAACCTGGACCGTCACGCCGGTCTCTAACTTTGCAGGTTTATAGGACGCGCTGGCGGTGGCGCCTTTCATCGACGGCTCGGTATCGACAACCTCCAAGTCTACCGTTGACGGCGGATGGATGCCGACGGGCTTGCCATCATGGAATTCGATCCCGACGACCGAATTGGGCAGTAGATACGATAACAGATTGCCGATGTCATCCGAGGTTAATGTAGTCTGCTCGTAGTTTTCGGTGTCCATGAAGGTGTGCATGTCCCCTTCGGCATAGAGATACTGCATTTGCCGGGCGTCAAGAATGGCCTGGTCGACGCGATCTTCAGAGCGAAATTTATACTCCGTGCCGATCCCGGTGCGAAGATTCTTCATCTTTGTTTGCATAAAGCCGCGCTTGTTGCCTGGGGTTAAGTGATGGACCGCGGTCACCCGATAAAGATCTCCTTCATGGATTATGATCATGCCCGGTCTGAGTTGCGTCGCCTGAACCATTTCCTATTGTCCTTCCTCTATGTATGCATGCTTTGTTACCAGTTTGCCGCCGCGGCTTCAACGCAGTTGGCGCCCTGAACGCCGCGCTTACGCGTAAAACCCGCGCCAAAGCATCGCCCGGGCGACGCGATCGATGCCGATCATCAGCGCCGCCAGGCGCATGTCGACCGCATGTTTTTGACTCATGTTGAGCACTTCATGAAATGCTTTGACCAGGATATCTCGCAATTTTTTATTGACTTCCTCTTCGCTCCAGAAGAAATTTTGCAAATCCTGCACCCACTCGAAGTACGACACGACCACCCCGCCCGCGTTCGCCAGGATATCGGGGATCACGAACACGCCCTTGTCGCGAAGGATTGCGTCGGCCTCTGGCGTAGTCGGCCCGTTGGCTCCCTCGGCAAGAATTCGGCATTGCAAGCGTCCCGCGTTGACCCTGGTGATTTGCATCTCCAGAGCGGCAGGAACGAGCACATCGCATTTAAGCTCCAACAACTCTTCGTTGCTGATCTTGTCGCCGTACGGGCACCCCTCGAGACTGTGGTTCTTGTCGGCTACTTCGAGAAGTTTGTCGACGGGCAATCCTTTAAGGTCAACGAAACCGCCGGTCCGATCGGACACGCCGACGATCCTCACGCCGAGGTTGGCAAGCTCTTTTACGGCGACGGAGCCGACATTGCCGAAACCCTGCACTGCCGCGGTACACTTGCTAAGATCGATTCCCAAATGTTTCGCGGCTTCGATGATCATGTAAACGACCCCGCGGCCGGTCGCTTCTCTTCGCCCCAAAGTCCCACCGATCGCCACCGGTTTGCCGGTGACGATTTCGGGAACCGCATGTCCCTTGTGTTGAGAGTAAGTGTCCATGATCCATGCCATCACTTGCTCGTTGGTCCCCATATCGGGAGCCGGCACATCGACATCAGGTCCGATGATATTTAGAATTTCCGCGGTGAAGCGACGGGTCATCGACTGCACCTCATTGCGCGACAGCTTTGCTGGATCGCAGGCGATCCCCCCTTTGGCGCCTCCCAGTGGCAAGCCGACCAAAGAACACTTCCACGTCATCCACATCGCGAGAGCCGAGACTTCGCCGAGATTGACTGCCGGATGATATCGTATGCCTCCCTTAAACGGCCCGAGGACGTCATTGTGCTGGACTCGATAGCCGGTAAAAACGTGGATATGGCCGTCGTCCATTCGAGTTGGCACGCTCACAATCATGGCTCGATCGGCCCGTCGCAACCGTCCCGCGACGTTCGGGTCGATCACCAGCCTGTCCGCAGCGATATCGAACTGCTGTACGGCCATTTCACTCGTCGCGCTGCGCCATTCCTCTGTCGCCATGATTTCCTCTAGAGAATTTGTCGATGCAAAGCGATACTTAGTTCTTATCCCGGCGGCCAACCCATCTGGCGGCCGCCAAGTAAATGGTAATGCAAATGAAAGACGCTCTGGCCGGCGTCCGGCCCGACGTTGACGACCACGCGAAAGCCGCTCTCGGCGACGCCATGCTCGTGCGCCAGCTCCGCCGCGACTTGAAAGATTTGCCCGACCAGCGCGCCGTCGTTCGGGTCAATATCGAGGACACTGACAATATGCTTGCGGGGAATAATCAAAAAATGCACCGGCGCTCTTGGCCTGAGGTCTTTAAAGACCACCACGGAATCGTCTTGATAGACGATATTCGCAGGAACTTTTCCCTCGGCAATGCCGCAAAATAGGCAATCACTCATCAAAATATTTCTCCAAAATTTCTCGCAAAAGCAAACTGATCAATCGTTGTCGGCCGCGCCGGGAAGACGAGCGTAGACCTGTCCGTCGTCGATCTCTATCGGTACGCTTTGAAGAGCAAGCCCCACGCAAGGACCCCAAATACATTCCCCGCTCGGCGGTTCGAACACGGCGCCATGGGTGGCACACATGAGATAACGGCTATCGACGCTGAAAAATTGGTTGTTGACCCAGTCAAGGGTGATGCCGGTATGCGGGCAACGGTTGACATAGGCAAAAAGATCCCCCTGGTAGTTGACGAGCAGAGCCTCGAACTCCCGTGAGCCGCGCCGGAGCGTGAACTTTTTACTCGTGCCGTGCGCCAGCTCGTCCGCGGAGCCGACGAGCTTCCGATTGCATTTTTTTCCCGGCTTCGCCATCGTGCTGGGCCTCAGTCTGCAAGCTGCTTTAAGTCGCCCTCCGGGCAGCCGACCAAGACCTCGCCTTGATCGATGCGAACCGGCAAACGAAAGAGTGACTCGCCTTTGCAAGGGCCGTCGACGCAAAGACCGGTCGAGAATTCATAAAGCGCGCCATGCGTGTAACATCTTAGAAACCGCCCATCGTCGCTGACAAATTCGTCGCGGACAAAATCCAACGGCGTCGGCATATGCCGGCAGCGATTTACATAAGCGTGAAAGCTTCCCCGATCGTTGATCAGAAAAGCATCCAAGCGATATTTTTGGCAAATGAGCCAAAACTTTCTCACCGTTCCTGGCGTGAGCTCATCGACCTTAGCGATCACGCGAGATTCCTCCCGACTTTCCTCCCGCATCCGCCGCTTATCGCGCAGAAATATCAAGCGATGAATTACCAGAGCGGCGAGATAAAGCGCTAAAAAAACCAACGAAAGGTAAATCGTGATCGCCATACGCCGACCAAACCTGAGTTACTCAGAGTCTTTGTCGACAACATCGCGGATGCGCTTGACGTCCTGCGGCGTCTGTCGCCCGGAAATACCCATCACTTTCATGAGCTCGGATGTCATCTCGGCTGTGACTTGGTCCTGAACACTCCCCGTGCCATCCGGATCGGCTTTGAGAAACGTGAAAATTTTTTCTTTGTCGACGCCCGTCTGTTCGAGGCCGTCGAGAAACTCTCCATAGCCCACCTTGCCCCGTAGTTCCCGAACGCGAGCGAGAAGTTTCTTGCAGTCGGGGCATACTCGGCTAAAAATTCCCGCGCGCTGCCCGCAGTAAACACAATTTCGCATTGCATTCGGCTCCCGTCACGACAGCAAAATCACTTGCCATCGCCCATCGCGGCGGCCCACAGGCCCTGCAAGCCGGCGGCGAGCGTGGCATTCGCCGCCACCACACCGCGATGCTTCGGCAGCTCGCGATTAAAAATCATCGTATGGCCCTCGCCGTCGACTACTTTGCCGCCGGCTTCTTCCACCATCAGAACGCCGGCACAAATATCCCATTCGTGGATGGTCCGAAACGTGAGGGTACCGTCGCCATCGCCACTGGCGACCTTGGCCAGCCGATAGGCAATACTGCCAACCCGCCGGATGTCGCAGCGGTCGACAAACACTTGGAATTTCTTTTGCGGTTCTGATCGGCTCACGAGCAGCAACGCGCCATCGATCTGATTCTGCGGACTGACGCGAATGGCCCTATCGTTCAAGTACGCACCTTGGCCTGCCCCCGCCTTATAAAATCGCTCTTCCGCCGGGTTATACACAACCGCAATCTTCGGTTGACCTCCGACTACGAAGGCGATGGAAATCGCAAACTGCGGCACACCTTCGATAAATTCTTTCGTTCCATCGATCGGATCGATCACCCAGAGGCGCGTCAGAGCCAACCGGCTTGAGTTATCCGAATCTTCCTCGGATAGCCAGCCGTCCTGTGGAAAGGATCTATAAATTTTGTCCCGGATAATGCGGTTGGCTTCCAGGTCGGCCGAGGTGACCGGATTATTTTTGCTTTTCTCGCGGACATCGAATTTACCCTTGAAAAGCCTCATTATGGCTGAGCCTGCCTCCTGGGCCGCTAATTCGGCGATCGCCAATTCCTGTTCGTATTGAAATGTAGTCGTCAAATTCACACTTTCGCCGCCATTCGAGACTGAATGGTCATTAAACACCAGAAGTTGGATTACAGCAACTTGCGGGTAGAGCGAAACGCAATGCTCGCGTTGGGTTCAAGCCGGGATTTCTGTGAAATCGAAGATCGTGACGGCGCCGGCGCGAACCATTTCAGCAATAGCGAGTTCCCCATCGTGCGGCTTGAGGTTAACGGCGCGAATCGCGTCAGCCAAGAGCAAAACTTTGAAGCCCTCCTTCAAACCGTCCAGCACCGTGTGCTTGACGCAATAATCAGTGGCCAAGCCGCCGACGACTATCCGCTCGACCCCCTTGCGCTGGAGCAGCTCGGCGAGACGTGCCCCAGAGGGATCGCGGGCTTGGAATCCGGAGTAGCCATCTTCGTCGGGAACCATTCCTGCCGACACAACAACGATATCTTTGCCCAGCTCCAATCCGGCGTGAAACTCTGCGCCTCTGGTGCCTTGAACACAGTGCACCGGCCAGATGCCGCCGTAGATTTTGAAATGGTTGGTTTTTTCCGGATGCCAGTCACGCGTCGCAAATATCGGCAATCCGGCCTCGGTAAATCTCTCGATCACGCGATTTAAAACCGGAACTACTTCATCTCCGCCCGATACAGCCAGCGCGCCACCCGGGCAGAAATCGTTTTGCACGTCGACAATGATCAGCGCGTCTTTTGCCTGCATCGATTTCAATTATAAATAATGGTACTTTAGTTGCAATCGGGTTCATTGTCTCAGGCGATCATCAACATGACAATCAAAGCCGTTTTTTTCGACGCGGCGGGCACGCTTATCAAGCCCGCCAAGCGGGTTGGGGAAAGTTACGCGGCTCTTGCCGCCAAGCATGGCAAGGATGTTTTAGCTGCCGACCTCGCGGAGCGCTTTCGGGTCTGTTTCGATTTGGCGCCGCGCCTCGCTTTTCCTGGAGTCACTGAACCGAGTCTCGGCGCGTTGGAACGGGATTGGTGGAAGCAACTGGTCCGTCGGGTATTCGAACCGTGGAGTCCCTTTGAAAAGTTCGACGAATACTTCACGGAGCTATTCGCTTATTTTGCCGAGCCGGGCGCATGGTCTCTTTATCCCGAAGTTTCTGAGACGTTGTCGGCGCTCAAAGAAAGGGGCTTGATTCTGGGCGTGATCTCGAACTTTGATTCGCGGCTGGTGCGAGTTCTCAACGGCCTCGGCACCGGCTCATCGTTCGAAGAGATTTTCGTTTCGAGCCGGGTTGGCTACGCCAAACCGGATCCCAGAATCTTTCACGTTGCCTTGAACCGTCATGGCCTCAAACCCGAAAATGCTATACATGTCGGCGACAATGAGACCAATGATTTACATGGCGCCAACAACGCCGGACTTAGAGGTGTTCTCGTCGATCGCGCTAACGGAAGATCGCCAGCTGATTGTGATCGCGTGACCAGCCTCAAGGCGATTGTTTCGATGCTCGATGACTGATTGCGTTGACAATAGGAAGCTTGACACATTTGTTTAGCTACGGTACACGGCTGCGATCTCGTTGGAAAATCCGATGACTGCATCAAGCTGGCAAGAGACGGAAAGCGACCATAGCACGATGCGCATGCATCTCGCCCTGCCCGCCGATGCCGGCCCTTTTCCCGCATTGGTCGTGATCCAACACCAGGGCGGCGTCGATGAGTTCGTGCAGACAATGACCGGCAGATTAGCCGACGCGGGTTACGTAGCCGCGGCGCCGGATCTCTATCACCGCGACGGCTCGGACTGCCAAGACGATATCGCGACGCGCCGATCCCGCCTCGGCGACCGGAGAATCATCACTGACGTAAACGCCTGTGTCGCCTTCATGCAACGCCACGACTTCGTCGACCCAAATCACATCGGCATCATCGGATTTTGCATGGGTGGACGCGTCGTCTACCTGATGGCCGCGGCCAATCCGGTGTTTAAGGCGGCGGTGGCCTACTACCCCGGCAATACGTTTCGCGCTTGGGGGCGCGACCTTCCGTCGCCATTCGAACGCACCGCCGAAATCCATTGTCCGCTTCAAGGCCATTTCGGC
>DASXSW010000517.1:0-14087 GCA_036505755.1 Binatia bacterium
GTACGATATCTACTTAACCAGCCACAAGGGAACTGCTGATCGAGTGATCAGCACGGTTCTCAAAGGTATCTGGGACAACATCGAGAAGCTCCCGCCGCTGCATCCGAGCTTCAAGGACTGGACGCGACAACGCGCCGTGGATCCGGATGTGACGCTGCCGTACCATCCGGCGGCGATCCAGTATTATAAAGAGCGCGGTGTCTGGTCGGCGGCTCTGGACGACGCCCAACGGAAGTTGCTTAGCCTCAACCCGTAGCGGCGTCGGTTCTGCCGTCGAGACTCGCCTAGAGCCGATACGTGGCCGCTTTCTCTATAGGCTGGAAGTGCCGGGATCGCGAAGCAAATATTTTCCGAAGCGCGCCTACCTCGAGGAGCGCGACTCTGACATACAGGTGCGTTCCTTATACATGCGCATGGCACAGTCGCCGATGGTCTCCGTATGGAGTTCTTCCACGCGTCGTTCTCCATCGCGGGTTTGATATTCTAACTGAATTAAGCTGTAAGGGTTGGTTGATTCGGAATTGCAGATCCGTAGCAAATGGCCGCCACTTTCTTCAACTCGGTGTCCGAGCGCACGGAGAATTTCAGGTAGACCTTCGAAATTGACAAGCTTGAATGAGCCGACGCGATTGTCTCGAGCATCAAGATCGAGATCGTCGAGATCGGCAAGGGTGTAACGTAACTCGACCAGCGACAAATGGGGCGGTGTTGGATCACCACATTGGAGAAAAAATTCATTTTTATGACATCTCAGATCGAATAGATCGATATGGCGTTTTTCCAGCGCTTGACCGATGGTCCGTAATATCCGGGAGTATATATGCCGTGATACCATCGGATTTTGTCTGTATCGCAAATTTCAATCGATCGCAAATCGAAAATGGCGCGGCCCCTGTGAAAATAGCACCGATTCGCTAACGCCAAAGCCACATCCGTTAAGGGATGCTGGCGTAACATGAGTGTCCGCGTTTGGATAGCTTCCTTCGACAGCTCTAAAGTCGCTCAGCGTCTCAAAAAATGACTTGAGGGTTGAGCGGTAGCCATTGGCGTTACTCCTATCATCCATTTTGCCTCTGTGCTCATATCGATATAGGTAGAATCGGACCTTTCCCGCTGCCGTTCGCGCTTCATTTGACGGCGTAGCCCATTCTGCATATATCCTTACTGGCGGCGGCAAGTTCGAAGCCGTTGCAGATTTTCCGCGGCTACCATACTGGCAAGGGCGCCGTATTCCCGCATGGCTAAAGTCATCGAATCCGAAGAGCGCGACAGCGCTGGGATACTTTCCACTTACCAGCTCTTAACCTTATACTTTCCGGCTTTTGTATTCGCTTTGGGCTACAGCATTGCGACACCCGCGATCCCGGTGCTAGCGAAATCGTTCGACACAGGATTCGGCGTCGCTTCCCTTGTCATCGTCGTCCACGCGCTCGGCGGGCTTGTTGCAGCTGTGCCCACGGGCTTTTTGGTTGATCGCGCCGGGCGGCGTCCGATTTTGTTCGCCGGGCCCGTCCTGATGGCTGCGGCGTCGTGGTTGACGGCGCTGGCGCATTCTTTTCCGGAACTGCTTGCGTATCGCTTCATCGGCGGGGCAGCGATGGAAATGTGGCGTCAGGCGCGGTTAGCGATCATCGCAGACGTCGGCAAACGCCGTCAACGTGGCCGGCAGATGAGCGGCATGGTAGGGATCGAGGGCGCCGGCAGGCTGCTCGGTCCGGCGCTGGGCGGCTTTCTCGCTGCCTGGAGTATCCGCGTCCCTTTCATGGCGCACGGTGCGTTGGCATTGCTGGCCATTGTGCCGAGTTTCTTTCTCGTGCGCGAGTCGGCACCAAGCGTGCACAGAACGAGTGGTAGAAACACGGAAGAATCTCTGGACACCCGGGCATTGTTGGCGTTGATGCTCGATCCACGCTATCGCGGTTTTTTTTGCGCTCAATTCTTTGCGTCCATGACTCGTGGTGTGCTGTGGGGAGGAACGCTGCTGCTTTATGCAACCTTCGCATACGGCGTCGGGCCGAAGGGCTTGGGCGGACTGGCGACCACCAGTACCATCGTCGGCATTCCGATCACACTATCTTGTGGTTACTTGATGGACCGATTCGGGCGCAAAACCACGATGGTGCCGGGTTTCATGTTCATATCTCTCGGTCTTTGGTTTCTTGCCTCGAGCGCGGTGTGGCACTGGAGCCTGGGGTTTTTCATCGCCGGCTTTCTTTGGATTCATTGCGGTCATGCTGGGACTGCGGGAAGCATGCAGGTGCTAGGATCGGACATGGCGCCGGCCAACGCGCGTGGCCGGTTCTTCGGTTTCTGGCGCCTCATCGGCGAGATCGGCAGTCTGGTCAGTCCGGCTCTCTTTGGTTTGGTGGCGGATCAGATCGCATACGGCGCGGCATTCGCTTTATTTGGTTTTTGCTCCCTCGCCACTGCGGCGTTGCTGGCATTTTCAGTGAAAGAAACCGTCGCCCGGGAAATTGCGTCGCTAGAGCCCGCTAGTCAATCTCAGCTTGAGCAATCTTGATCTGTTTCGGTCGTGCTGTGATCACCTCTCGTGGTTCGTTGCACTGCGCCGTTTGGCATTTTTGACGTTCTCTGGCCCGCGCCGTCATGGACTGTTGACGGTTTCCCTACCGGACCCCAGCGTTGCGGGAAATGCGCTTCCCGACTAAAATATGGATTGGAATTTACTGCTGCTCGCGTCGCTTCGAAACCACGGCGTCATTGCGTAAGTCGAAGATGGCGGAGTAGGAGCCTAACGATGCCGCACGCAAAGTCGTTACGAGCCATAGGTCAATCTCTCGAATCTCTCGGAGTCGTGGCCTTTGTCATGGAAAGGGACGGACGCAACTACGTCGTCCGCAGCGACTCCCTGCCAGACATCGCGCAATTGGACACCCGAAAAAGCCTCTCAGAGAAAGTGTGGGATTCCCAAAAGTCGTCGCGCAGGGGTGCTCATTTGCTGCGCGATGACGGTTCACTCCATTACGAACCCAGTTATGTCTCCTGGCTCGACGCTCAAGGCAGAAGAAAACGGCGCAGGCGACTTTCTGCGCAAGCAACGGGAACCATGAAATTTTCTCAGCTACTGCGTAGTGTCGGCAGACATATCGATAGACTCGAGCCGCATGCATTTACCATTTCCTGGACCAAAGACTCCGTGTCGGTCGAATATGATTTGGGTGACGGTCAAAAAATCACCGAAATTCTCTCCATCGACAAATTGCGCGAGCTGACGGTGCGAATGCGCGTTCGACGGGCACGGCGGCGCTAGCACGAAGTTACCCCCGGTGGCGCAATCGTTATCAGCGGAACAATTGAAGTCAGTTTGTCATTGCTTGGGTCCTATTGAGAAGCAGCGGTGGCATCGACAAAATTTTGCAGGAGAGGTGATTAAGTAGATTCCAACCGTTCAACAGTTCAAAGAGAAAGAGTTCAATCTGATCCGACGCCGACTGTCTTACAATTTGATGGGCTTGAACGTTCGAACGTTCATGCTTGGGGCATTTCACACGGCACCCCTGTTTTCTTCATTTCCTCCTCGTAGTTTTTCCGGATGTGCGGATCTTCGTCGGCATATTCGATCAATGTGCCGCCTTGCTTGACATCGATGTAAACTCCGTCTTCGCTGCGTTTGTCGGCAATCTTGAATCCAAGCGGGTGAATGCGGCTGCCGTAGCGCAGCGCGAGATGGCGCGCCGGTTGCGCCCCGGTGTTGAAATGCTGGTGAAACCATCCGCCCGGCGGGCAGTAGACACTGCCGGCTTTCCACTTCAGCTCCACAACATCTGCGCTTCGTCCCGCTTCATAGGGTCGCGTGCCGATCTCTTTTGACCACAGCAACACATACCCGGACGACTGTAAGCCCAACAAAATTGCTCCAGGGCCATGGTAATGCGCCTTGTGGTATCGCCCCGCCGGCCACTGGGCGAGATGGCCAATCAGACTATTGCCGGCCAATTCAAACTGAGTGATGCTTACGCCAGCGCCTTTCACTTCCCGCTTGTCGACACTCGCTGACTGTATGTCCATGATGAAGTTGGTTTCCCAGATATGCTGCATGCCCGACTCGTAGCGCTTGTGCCCCTGGTTAAAATAACCCTCGGCGGCCGAGTAGCGGTCGGCAAAATTGTACGGGCAGTTGAAAACAAACTCTTCGTTGTGAACGACGTCCATCACCAGTGGAGCGTTGGTGACGGCGAGAAATTTTACCGGCGTGCGACCGCCGTTGATCAGGCGATGCCAGGTATTGAGCGGCGGCGCAAAGAGACTCCACGGACCCCACTCAAACATCTGCTTGCGACCGCCGTCTTGCCAAACTTCAGCGGCGCCTTGGCCTTCCAGGACGCAGATAACTTCCTCGTAAAAATGTCTTTCGGGGTTGAGCCCGCCGCCGGCTGGAATTTCTCCGACATACATGCCGGTCACGCCCTCCATGCCGTAAAGATTGACGAAGCCAGCGTTGCCGCCCATGCGCGCCCAAGGTGCCATGGCGATATCCCGGAGATCCTCGACTCCATAGCCGTCGACCACCGGAATGCCTTGGCGAGCCATCCATTTAAAGTACGCGGTCTTCTGAAACGCTGCCATTAATGCTTTCACCCGTTCATCTTGTGCCATGAGATTTGCTCCTCATAATCTTGCAGGCTCCCACTGCCGAAACATATGGCCGTGGCGAAAGGTAGCATAATCTTGCTGGGTCAGAAAACCTTTTAGGTGATTTCCCGTTGTCGAAGTCCACTTGTGCGGCTAAACTACGCGTTGGAATGCCGCGAGCGAAAACACTGTGCCGTAATCTTTTGATGGACTTGGTCGGAGTCGCCCTGGTAGTCATCGTTTTTCTGTCTTTGTCAGCCTGTACGTATCCACTGACCATGTATTCCCGAGACGGCGAGAGACTCAATGGCCGCTGGCGTTTCGCGCGTGAGGGAACGGGGCTGATTCAGGTTGTCGCTTCAGACGGAGAAGTACTGATCGGCGCGTTCAAGCCGGTTCCGCGCCGGAATTTTTTCGAAAGCTACCAAAAGGCATTTGGCGGCGGTTCGATTGACGCGGACGGCCCCGACCTGTTTGCGTATGGCAACGTCTTTGGCGGACTCCTCGGTGGGTCGGGCACGTTGGCCGATGTTGCTTACGGCGAAAACTATAACAAATCGTCCGGCGAGTCGATCCAGACCGTGAGAGGGCCGCTGCTATATTGGACCGCCAACTTACAGGGCGACAGAAGAACGATCATGCAATGCTTCTTAATTGGATCTTCCTCAACAGGCCGTGGCCTCGGCAGATGCAAAGGCCTCACGGGAACAGAATACACTGTCGAGTTCTAGAGACTACCGGCGCCGGCTGTTGTTTCGTGGATTTAGCGAATTTTGCCGGCCAAATCTCCATTGCTCCGGTGTTCATTGCCGAAAATAAAGCCGAACTTTTATGGCAAGATTTGGTTGAGCAAATTCACTCTGGGAATGACGTTCTGCGTGCTTTGAGACCGTGATCCCATAGGATTTTGCCAATGCTCGCGCGTGGAATGTGTTGACTGCGAACTAGACGATTCGCCGCCAATCTCGCGTTGTGAGTGGAAGCGCTGCCGCTTTCGCGCCGCGCGCTGGCCGACGTGCGGTCGCGGGAAGCTCCTGAGACCGTTGCATCTTGTCTCTAATTTCCGCCCAAGAGTAGTGGCGGGTTTTGCGCAATTTGATGAGCGCATCATAGCTTTTGTGCAGCGATTGTTCACTGCCACGCAAGCCGAGTTTGGTCATGACCGACTTGAATTGACCGAAAGTGAGAGTCTTCCTTTGACTCGCTGGCGTGGTGAGTTGGAATGCCGGCAGCTGTCTGGACTCTGACCGCTTCAAGCTCTGCGGCAATGCTTCGATCACATCACGCTCGCGAACGACAGGCTGACGATTGCGCAAATGTTTGAGGCGTTGATCGATCCAGGACACGCCTTTGTGTAAGGCGCAGCTTACCGCTTCGTCCTCCGTGGTAACGCGAGTTGTAAATCTGACGAATGCCGATTCACGCATCGGACCGATGCACCAGGTAATATCCGCCTGAGGTACCCAGGAATTGGTCGCTGTGTCGAAACTGGGAAAAGCCATGATGACGTGCTTGCGATGTAATCGGTTCCACATAGCAATTAACTCCCCTCCAAGTGGACGATTAGAGCGAAAAAAGAGCTAATTCATTGGTGAATTTATGATTACGCAGCGCAGGAAGAGGTCCACCGTGCTTTATTGTGACGCACAAATTACAAAAGGCAAGGGGACCAAGCAAAAAAAATCGGGTGTTTTTGAAAGAAAGACTTCTCGCACCGCCACGATTGCAGCAGCGGCGCGAGAGGTTAGGGACTTGTTAAAATCTACTTAGTTTATGCGGCTCCTTTGCGTGGATCTTGATGTTACTCAAACCGTCAGGCTTCCGGTCCTAACGACGCCAGTAGCGCCACCAACCCCAATCTCGATCGTAATCATAGCCTCGTCTCCACGAGTACCGATCCTCCCACAATTCTCTTCGCTCACGCGCAATCGCAGCTCTGTCCCGAGCGATTTCGTCCGGATCAGCGCCACGCCGGAAGTCGCGCCGAAATTCTCGTCTGGCATCGTTTAATTCCCGTCTATCGTGGCGCAGCTCTCTATGATAACCCCAGTCAGCCATTGCAGGAGCGGTCACCGTCAATAATCCTCCTAAAATCAAACCACTTGCGATCATTCGTTTGGTCTTGTTCATCAGCAAAATCCTCCTTCCTAAATTAGTTGGACGAAATAGCCGTCGGAAGGTTTCAGTCGCATCTTGGGACAGATTAACTGTTTTCGCGGAATTCGTAGTAAGTCTCGATATAACCCCAAGTTGATGACAATAGCTCCCGTGAATTAGGCAAAAGTTTTTTTCCGGCGGGGAAAATCCTGCAGCTGTCTGAAACTTTTTTGCTGATTTTACCGACATATCGCTCGATCAGCGGGTAAACTCTCAGTTTATGCCATTGGCATAGAGCTTGCGCATTTACATCGTTCATTTGTTGACAGCAAAATTTCAAGAAACCGTCCGTGAAATCAAGGTGTACAAGCAGGCTAGGCCAAATTATTCACGAATTCTCTTCAAAAAATAGACAGTCAGAAGGAGTCGGTCATGGCGAAAGCGAAAATGCAGCGACGCGGCATCTACTTGTTCTTGTTCATTTGCTCGGTCTCCCTCGGTTGCGCGCCAAGCAACGGCAACCGCGGCGGCCGGTTCACTTTTGCTGGTGCCGCGAGAGGGCCGGACTTCATCGTATTGGCAAAGGAATTACAACCAGCAGTAGTCAATGTATCGGCAGCCTTAGCAGGAACCGTGGCGCCACCAAGCGGGCAGGGTAGCCAAGCAGAGCCGGAGGGGGAAATGATGGAGCGATTTTTTGGCGCTCCGCGGCCGTCAGGCCAGGCACCACAACGTAGTCAAGGATCGGGCTTTATTATTGGATCCGACGGAATGATATTGACCAATGCTCATGTAGTTGAGGGTGCGAAAAAGATTACTGTTAGGCTTTTCGACAAACGAGAATTTGACGCCCGAGTCGTCGGCAGAGATCTTCGGACCGATGTCGCCGTGATCAAGATTGACGCCACGGATAAGTTACCGACGATCAAATTGGGCAATTCTGACGATGTTGAAGTCGGTGAATGGGTCATGGCTGTCGGGAATCCGTTCGGATTGGAGAATAGCGTAAGCTCCGGTATCGTGAGCGCTAAGGGACGGCATATCGGCGAAGCTTATGATCGACTGATCCAGACGGACGCACCGCTCAATCCCGGCAGTTCCGGCGGTCCATTGGTTAGTCTGAACGGCCGTGTCGTCGGCATCAATAAAGCGATCGTTAGCCAAATGGGCGGGGGAAGCATTGGAATCAGCTTCGCGACGCCAATCAATTTAGTCAAAGAAATACTGCCGCAGCTCCAGACCAATGGCAAAGTTACTCGAGGGTGGGCTGGCGTGGCGATCCAAGAGATTACGCCGGCGCTGGCCGATACACTAGGTCTTGGACAAGTCAGTGGCGCCCTCGTCGCGGCTATCGCAAAAGGCGGCCCGGCGGAACGCAGCGGCATAAAAGTAGGTGATGTGATTACGGAATATGATGGCAAGAAAGTGACGGATGCTTTGGATCTGCCGCTCTTGATTGCGCGTACGCCGATCGCAAAGCAGGTTCCAATCACGATCAATAGAGAAAAGCAGGAACTGCGCTTGGCCGTGACCATTGCCGAGCTACCGGAACGGCCAATGCAAATGAAACGGGACGAAATCGGCTGAGCGACGGAATCCTAACGTTATTACGCACAATGTAATAGCGCCGTTCATTGAATTTCGTTCGCATGCCTGCGATGGGCACACAGACAACTATCGGAGGCATGCGTTTGTGCCCGTGATTACCCTTCGTATAGTGAGCCCGTGCTGAAGCACGAACACTTGCCTGGGCTTACCACCAGCAGCCGACGGGCTTAAAATCTTCACGAACGCCTTTTACTATTTGAGATTAACCTCCGCGTCGCGGTGTTACGACCGCGGCCGGGCAATCCAGACTTGTCGCCGTGCGAAAGTTGGGTATGATAGGGCTGTCTGGGCCAAATTCGCCGATGAGACAGCTCATTGACAAGCTACGAGCATTAATTGTGGGCAGCGCTGCCGCGGCAATAAATCTGCGCAAGCGCTTAACCGAAGCGCGACCGGACGCTGCGGAATCGCGCCTCGAGGCGCTCGAGCGGGCGATGGAAATTCAAGTGACGCTGAATGAAACCGTCGATGCGGAAATCAAACTCGTCCATTCGCTTCTGGAAAAGGGACAGAAACGACTACAGGTCGTTATCGTAGCTCTGATCGCTGTCGGCACGTTAGCGATGCTTGCGCTGGCCGCGGCGTTTATGAAGTAAACATCTACATAATCCCGTCACAATTTTGTTGGACCGCCGTGCTCTGACATACACCGCTCAGTTTGTAAGTCGCCACCATGCCTTTGCTTCGTCTTGAGGATATTTGCCTTGCCTACGGGCATATTCCTTTGCTCGCTCGTGTCGACTTTCAGATCGATGCCGGTGAGCGGGTCTGCTTAGTGGGCCGGAACGGCGCTGGCAAGACGACTTTGCTGCGAGTCATCACCGGGGCGGTGGCGCCGGACGAGGGCGAAATATGGCGCATGGATACACTGCGCATTGCGCATCTCGAGCAGGAAGTGCCGCCGGACACCGACCAAACGATCTTCGAAGTGGTTGCCTGCGGATTGGGAGAGCTGGGCCGTCTGTTGACCGAATACCACCAGATGAGCCAGCGAGTTAACGTGCCCGACCGCGAAACATTAAATGGTTTGGGGCAATTGCAAGCGCGCATCGAGATTCTTGGTGGATGGAACATAAACCAAAAAGTCGAGACTGTGTTGACCCGCTTGAGCTTGCCTGGAGACAAGCGCTTATCCGATTGTTCCGGTGGCATCCGCCGACAGGTCATGCTGGCGTGGGCCTTGGTGTGCGAGCCCGATCTGTTGTTGCTTGACGAGCCGACCAACCATCTTGATATCAATGCCATTACATGGCTCGAAAGCTATCTGCTCACGTATCAGGGAGCGTTGATCTTCATCACCCATGACCGCACTTTTGTTCGTCGCCTCGCGACCCGCATCGTCGAGCTGGATCGTGGCAAGTTGACGTCTTTTCCGGGCAATCTCGATGCGTATCTGCGCAAGAAAGACGAGTTGCTCGAAGTCGAAGAACGGGCATTCGCCAAAATCGACAAGAAACTCGCGGAAGAGGAGGCATGGATTCGCCAGGGGATCAAAGCCAGGCGGACACGTAACGAAGGCAGGGTAAGAGCGCTGCAGGCGCTGCGCCGTGACAAAGCTCAACGATTGGAAGCACAGGGCAAGGCGCGCTTTGGTATCGATGCCGGGAATGCGTCCGGCAAGTTAGTCGTGGATGTGCGCCGGGTCAGTTTTCGTTATGCCGAACATTGGATCATCCGCGATTGCTCCACGCGAATTCTTCGTGGCGAGCGCGTCGGCATCCTCGGTCCAAACGGTTCCGGCAAGAGCACGTTGCTCAAACTGATCTTAGGCGAACTGCAACCGACTTCCGGTGAAGTCGTGTTGGGCACGCGGTTACATGTGGCCTACTTCGACCAGCACCGCCGCATGCTCGATCCAGAGAAAACCGTGCGCGAAAACATGAGCGATTCGGATTACGTAACAGTCAAAGGTCGTTCGCGCCATGTGATTGGCTATCTCAAGGATTTTTTATTTGCTCCTGAGCGCATCGACTCCCCCGTGAAGGCGTTGTCCGGTGGTGAGCGGAATCGGCTGTTGCTGGCGAAAATCTTTACCCGGTCTGCCAACATGATTGTCTTGGACGAGCCGACTAACGATCTTGACGTCGATACACTCGAATTACTTGAAGATCTATTGACCGATTACGATGGAACGCTGTTGCTCGTGAGCCATGACCGGACCTTTCTCGACAACGTCGTCACCAGCACTCTGGTCTTCGAAGGGAACGGCAAGTTCGGCGAATATGCGGGCGGCTATGAGGATTGGGAACGTTATCAGCGCTCGATTCCCGCGCCTTCTGTCGAGCCCCAAAGAGGCGCCAGAGAAACTCCCCGGGCGGCTGCTGTGAAGGGAGTGAATGACAGGCCACGCAAACTTACGTTCAAGGAGCAGCGCGAGCGCGAGACTTTGCCGGACAGGATCGAAGCGTTAGAGGCTGAGCAGGCCGAACTTCACAAACTCATGGGCGAAGCCGATTTCTACCGCCAACCAGGCGATAAAATCGCTGCTACTATGGAGCGGCTGGAAACAGTCAAGCACAATCTCGAAGCCTGCTATCAGCGTTGGCAAATTTTAGAATCCGTCGCCGCGGCGACGAAGAACTAGCATCCTGGTACAAGTCCGCACCCGAAGTCGAAATTCTTCGCCCGCGGCTCAGAATGAAACTGCGAGCCCAGGATTACTTACTCTTACTGGGCCCGCGGAATTGGCGAAGGAGAATCCTGGCACTGCCGCGCTGTTGTATCCGCCTGGCCTTATTAACTGATTGCGGTGCTCTGACGGCTGGCCAGCATTTTAGCATTAAGGCTTTGTCCGTTCGTTGTCGATCATCTCGATAGCCTTCTTACGGAGCTCGTCGTTGCCATTCACCTTCTGGACTGTCTGGCTGTAAGACTCAATGGTCAGGCCTTCTTTGGCGAGCGCGTTGTCAATTTTGGACTTGGCTTCCTTCTGAATTTCGATGCTTTTCTGTGGATCCTGCGTCTCTTTTAGCTGGGGACCGTACGTCTCGCGGATCTTCTCGACTTGAACATAGACTTTGGCAAACGACCTGAGTTGTCCATCATCGACGCCAGCCGCAGGTCCGCTCGAAGGTTCCTGTGCACGTACCGTTTCTGGCACGAAGATTACTAGAGAAAGGACAGCTGCGAGAAAGATGGGAGCGGTAAACTTTACAATGCGCATCGGACACCTCCAAGGAAAAATAATGTTTATTCATGGGGCAAGACATGTGCCAGAGTGGATTTTACTTTGGTTTTGTCTAAGACCCGTCGTTGCATGATCTTTTCTTGTATGAATTCTCCTGCACGATCGGATTGGATATCATGCAAGACCGATCTGTCTTGGACCTGAAAGAAAGAGAGATGACTGTTTAGTCGGGTGCGGAGAACAGTTGTCGTTTCGTTAGCGTTCAAAATTCCGCTGGTAGACAGCAAATCGCTGACATGATTATAAAGGGACCATGCCATTCTCAAAACTAGGCCTTTCTCCGAAGGTGCTCGAAGGCGTCACCGCCGCGGGCTACACCGATCCAACTCCGATTCAGCTCCGTGCTATTCCGCTCTTGATGGCCGGGCGTGACCTGATCGGCTGCGCGCAGACGGGTACAGGCAAGACCGCTGCCTTCGCTCTACCGATTCTCTCCCGCTTGGAGCAGCGCGGCGCTTTGCGAGCGCTCGTGCTCGAACCGACGCGCGAACTGGCCGCTCAGGTCGAAACCGCGATCCACGATTATGGCCGCTTCACCAACCTGCGCACCGCCGTCGTATTTGGTGGCACGGGTTACGGGCGGCAAGACCAGGTTTTGCGTCAAGGCGTGGATATTCTCGTGGCGACGCCTGGGCGTTTACTGGATCAGATAAAGCGCGGCATGGTCAAGCTGAATCAAATCGAGATTCTCGTGCTGGACGAAGCGGATCGTATGCTCGATATGGGTTTCATGCCCGACGTGCGACGGATCATCGACCGCTGTCCGCGCGGGCGCCAGACCATGCTCTTTTCCGCCACGATTCCGCCCGAGATAGAGCAGCTGTGTAAATTTGCGTTGCGCCATCCCGAGACCGTCGAGATCGGTCTGCGCCGCTCGGCCGCCGAGACCGTGACTCACGCCTTATATCCAGTCGCCAGCGATCAGAAGGAAGTCCTGTTGGAGGAGCTTCTGAAACGCACCGACTTCGATCAGGTGTTGATTTTTTGCCGCACCAAGCACGGCGCCGACCGGGTCGCGCGCAAGCTGCATCAGCAAGGTCGGGCCGTTGCCGTGCTTCACTCCAACCGCACGCAGCGCGAGCGGGAAAAAGCCTTGAGCGGTTTTCGCGACGGCCGTTACGAGGTAATGGTGGCTACGGACATTGCCGCGCGCGGCATTGACGTGGAGCAGATCAGCCACGTCATCAATTTCGACGTGCCGCACCATCCCGAGGATTACGTGCACCGCATCGGCAGGACGGGCCGCGCGCAAAGCGTAGGGGACGCCTTCACGATCATGACCGGCGAAGACGTCCGCGAAGTCGCGGCTATCGAACACTTCATCGGCCAAAAAATTCCCCGTGTAAAGCTCGATGCCTTCGATTACTCATACACCCGCCTGCTCGATAGCAACCCGCCGCCGGCTTTCGGCGGCAGACGTCCTCGGGGGAGATGGCGGTGACATGCGGCGGCAGGCGCGTCAAGAGATGGATGTTGGCCACTCCGCCAGCAATCTGCCATAGCCCTGCACGGAATACTTCAATCCCAGCTTCGATAGCAGATTCCAAATCATCGCCGAGTTGCTGGTGATGACTGGAACATTCAAAGCGTCTTCAATTCGTTGGATGATCGGCAGCGGGTCCATGGTTGCGCCTTGGAAATAGATTGCTTGCGCCGGACTTTTGCCGAATGTTTCTGCAACTAAATCAAAAAGGTGATCCGAGCTTAGATTCAAAGACGTGCCGGGTATGCGGTTGTCGAACGATGGACCGAGGTGCACAGTGAAGCCAAGTTTATCGACATGGGTTTTAATGCTTTCATTCGATGCGCGATCGAAAGGCGTCATGAGCAGTGCTGATTTAGCGTCGAATGCCGTAAGAGCAGCGACGGCGGACGCTATCGCGCTTACGACAGGCAATGCGATCGCGTTGGCGACTTTCGCTTCTATACTGGGATTGAATAGCGTCACGAAGCCGCCGGTCAGCATCAAACCGTCGATTTTATGCTCTCTGACCAGCTCGCGCGAGCGATCGACAATTACATTCTCCTTACCGGCAAGATCCTGGTAGGACTCACCGAGCAAACCGAGGCCTTCATGAGCAATCGAAACGCCCGGCGGCAAGATATTTTCCAGCGATTTGAAATGCGGGCGATTGGGAGTCGCTGGCGACAGAATGCCGATGTGAACTGCGCGGGTGGATTCCATTTGTTCCTCCTTCGTGACGCTCCGCCTATAACATGAAGGGGAGCTTTTCACTAGCCATTTGAGCTCTGCGAGTTTGACCTACGATAGCGAATTCCGCATAGTCGAATTTCACTTCTCTTAGTTGGAGGAAATAGTGCAATTACGTATCGCCGCCGTCGATCTTATTAGCAACACCTGTTTTCCCGCTCTCGCCGCGGACGAGCTGGGTTTCTATAAAGCAGAAGGGTTGGATGCGCGAATCGAGCTGGTCGCCATGCTTGGCGCAACCAAAGCGCTGCGCGACGGCAGCGCCGACGCGATGGTCGCCGGATCGGTGCATGATGTGTTAACAGAATTTCCCGATTGGAGAGGGGCCAAGATCGTTGTCGCGCTGTCGCAAGGAACACCGTGGCTGCTTGTGGTGAGAGCCGACCTTGC
>DASXSW010000518.1:0-7258 GCA_036505755.1 Binatia bacterium
CGGCAAACCATCGATCAGGCCGCGGCAAAAAGCGGCGATACGAATCGCCGTCGGGGGACCGTTCCAGCGGAATACCAGAGCGACTTCAGCTTGCCCTTCCACCAAATCGAAGGCGCGAAAATGTTTCTGGAGCGCCTCCGCGATTGTCGCGCTGACGATCTCGCCACTCAAATCGACTTCTGGCCGCAGCACCTGCAGGTTTTTTTGCGGCAGCAAACTTTCGTCGGTGCGGTGGATCGTATTGCCGCTTACCTGCACCGTGTGTTGCGCGGCACCCATGACCGTGGCGCGGATGCACTCGCGCGCGGGCGCGAGCGGCCAGCGGAGCGCTCCGTTACTCAGTTGATACCGAAGTGCTTGTCCCAATGGTGCGCCCACGTCGCCAAATGATTTCGTCTCCTTGCCGTAAACATATTCGCCGACACCGCCGGAAAAAATAACCGCATCGTAATTCTTCGCACCGCTGAGCGGTGCTGTCAGCCACAGCTGCGCAAGCTCGGAACTTGGCTTTTCGTCCTGAGCAAGGCTAAAAATTGCTTGCGCCATGTGATTCGCCAGACGCTCGACCTCCGCACTCGTGACCCGGCTTCCAACCTGCCACGCGTAACCGACCTGGTGGGCCAATTCTTGGCCGCCGGGTTCTAACACGGTGATCGTGTCCGCGCCGTCGGTAGCGAGCAGCCGCCCACCGACGTGAAACGCCGCAGTGCTCAGCACGCGCCCGCGCTCAGCTACGGCCAGCTTGGTGGTGCCGCCGCCGATGTCGACGTTCAGCACTCGGCATTGCTTTTCAGCGGAATGGGCGACTGCGCCGGAGCCATGGGCGGCGAGAAGCGCTTCGAAGTTGTGGCCCGCCGTCGCGCACACGAAATTTCCGCGCTCCGCAGCGAACAGGTCGGCAATGGCGCGGGCGTTATCGCGCCGGATCGCTTCGCCAGTGAGAATGATCGCGCCGGTGTCGATGTCACGCGAGCTGAGGCCGGCCTCCTGGTAGGCGGTATCGACGAGCCGCCTCAGCGCTTGATCGTCGACGCGTTCACGACCTGCGCTGTAGGGCGTCAAATGGACCGGTGACAAGTAAAGCGTGTCGCGTTCCGTAACGACGAATCGGCTGGACAACTCCCTGCCGAGTCGGCGCAGGACCAATTGCGAGAAAATAATCTGCGAGGTCGCCGTGCCGACGTCGATTCCGACGCTCGTGAGGCTAATCGTATCGAGCTTCCAGAGCGGATGTTCTTCCTCGTCGTCGAAGGCATGCTCGTCGTGCTCGTGATCGTGTGGAAGATCGTGCATGACCTTGTTTAGATTCAGGTTCGGCGACTCTATGGGCAACCGGCCGTCGCCCGTACAGCCTATGCGACCACCCCGTGCTCATCAAGAAAAAGGGCCTTGGCGCTCTCCGCTCCCGCCTCGCCGGTGCACCACGGCACCATTTTTTTCATCTTGCAGGTGATTCCTCGCTGCTCGAGCTCTGCCTCGAAGATTTGGTGGATTTCCGGGTCCTCGTCCTCGTACTCGACCTGATACCCGCCCTTTTTGCCGCTTACTTCACCTTGGCGCAGCACGGTGGAGCGAGTTGCCTCCCAGCGGTTGGCGGCGTGCTTACGTGAGATGCCTTGGTTCATCACTAAGTAGGTGGCAGGGGTGGAGCCGACATTAAAGTGTTGATGCAGCCAAAGTCCCTCGCCGGCGCCCGATAAATAAAGACTGCCCTCTTGCCAGTCGCAGCGGATGCGCGGCTCGTTGCCCCGCTGCGTCAGCACGTAACCTTCACCCTCCGTGATATAGAGATGAGCGCCGGGGCCGTGGCGGTGGCCTTTCTTGTAGTGGCCCGATTCGAAGCGCGACACATGCGACTCCATCATGCCGGCGCCCATCACCATAAATGCGTTGGTGCCGCCGCCACCGCGGCTCTTCCATTCGTAGAGCGGCAGTTTCTTGATGTCGGGAATGAAATTGGTTTCCCATACCCGTCCCTTGTAAAGCTTGGCTTCAGCCGTGAAATAGTCAGCGCCGCCGGCGTAACGGTCGGTGAAATCGTGGGGGTTGTTGAAGATGAAATCTTCGCTGGCCCACTGCCGCAAGAGTTGCGGTAGATCGGTTACAGAAAACCACCGCGTCGGGCGCGATAGGCTGGCATTGAAGAATTGATGCCACGCGTTGGTTGGCAGGACGAAGTAACTGCCGGGTCCCCACTCGAAAGTTTGCTTTGCTCCCGGGTCGCGCCAGACCGAGGTCGATCCGTGACCGGAGACGACGTAGATCGCCTCGGTGTAGAGATGTCGCAGAGGCGCCGTGGATCCCCCCGGCGGCAGCTCGACGATATGCTCGTCGCCTTCGTCATCGCCGTCTAGATAACTGAGCGCGCCCTTAACGCCGTCGCCCTTACGTGGCCACGGCCCGACCTCCACCGCCTTCATGTCTTTGATGTAGACCCCGCCGATCAACGGCGCGCCCTCGCGCTTGCGCCATTCTTGATACGTATCGACACGTACGACAGCCGGTTGCTTGTCTGGATCTAAATTGTTTGACTCGCTCATGGTGGATCCTCCGAGGTCATTAAGTTTGCAATTGTCCCACACTTATTCAATACGCGAGGTTCATGTCAAACTGAAAAGCAACCTATTTCGTTGACCGTGCCGGTCTACTTTGCTACCGTCCGCGACGGAGCGGCCCTTGCCACGATATAGTAGTGCTGCTCATGTCTGGTAATGAGAAAGGAGCAAAGTTAATGTCACGCAATCAAATTCACATCGAGCTCGCCAGCAAGATACCCTTTGCTGGTGGCGTTTCTTTCGGCAACACCGGCCCCTATGAGCGTCTTCTGGGCACGGCGTCTTTTGCTATCGATCCCAACGAAAAAGATCTTCCGTTGATCGTTGATTTAAGTCTGGCACCGCGAAACCCCGAAGGACTGGTCGAGTTCAAAACTATTCTCGACATCGTCAAGCCCGCAGACTTGAGCCGCGGCAACCGCCGTCTCCTTTTCGATTTTTCCAATCGCGGCGGCCGCGGGGCGTTTACACGGTTGAACGACGGCGGCGGCCCGGATCTTTCCAAGCAGAGCTATGCCGGCAACGGTTTTCTCAATCGGCTCGGTTATACGGTTGTGAGTGCCGGCTGGCAGGGTGATCTGGTTTACAACGGCAGCAACGTCGTCGCTTTCCTGCCGGAAGCGCGCCAGAACGGCCAGTCGCTACGGGGCAAAGTGCGGCAGGAATTCATTTCCGATAAACCCGGCGTGCTCTCGATGCCCGTCAGCGGCAACACCAACATCCAATGCTACCCTGTGCTCAACCGCGCCACGGCGACCTTGACCCTACGCGAGAAAGAAGCCGATCCGCGAATTGCGGTGCCAGACAGCGAATGGGAGTTGGCCAAGGCGAAGGAAACGGACGGCAAAATGGCGGTCACTCCGTCCAACACCGATCTTTATATCAAGGGCGGCTTTAGGACGGGTTGGATTTATGAACTGATTTACGAAACTGAAGGATCGCGCGTGATGGGCCTTGGTTTTCTGGGCTTGCGTGACCTTGTTTCGTTTTTGCGCCACGGCAAAGCGGACACCGGCGGCATCGCAAATCCACTCGCGGGTTCCATCGACAAGGCCTACGCCTACGGCGCTTCGCTTGCTGGAAGAGTGGTGCGCGAGTTTATCTACGAAGGTTGGAACCGCGACGCCGAAGGGCGCAAGGTTTTCGACGCGGTGCTTACGCACACCGGCATCGGCCGCCTCTTTTTCAATATGCGCTTCGCGCAAATCGGGCGCTACCCGCGCCAGCATGAAGAACACTCCTGGCCGTCGGAGCGCTACCCGTTCAATTTTACGCCCATTGCCGATCCGTTCACCGGAAAGGTCGACACCGTGCTCAAGCGCCCCGACACCGATCCGTTGATCGTACACAGCCACACCGCCGGCGAATACTGGGAGCGCCACGGCTCGATGACACACACCGACCCACGTGACGGGAGCGATGTCGAGATACCGGCGAACGTACGCATGTACGCTCTCGCCGGCGCGCCCCATGCCGCGATTGCCGCCGATAATCCGCGCTGGATCGGCCAGCTGCCACCGAACAATATTTCGCCGCAACCGTTTCTGCGCGCCTGCTTCGCATTGATGGATCGGTGGGCGACTACCGGTGAGCCTCCACCGCCGAGCCGCGTGCCGAGACGGTC
Organism: Binatia bacterium; assembly: GCA_036505755.1. GTDB lineage: Bacteria > Desulfobacterota > Binatia > UBA9968 > UBA9968 > DP-20. Next base: position 4,180 of record DASXSW010000518.1, read on the forward strand.
GGAAAAAACGATGGTGTCGCCTGAAGAAGCACTTGCGCGCTTTCCAAAAATTCCTGGCGTCAATCTTCCCGCGACACCGAGCCGGTTGCCATACTGGAACTACGGCCCCGACTTTGACGAGCGTGGCATCATGAGTATTTTTCCGCCGGAAAAAGTCTCAGGAAAAGAATATCCGATCCAGGTCCCCCAAGTTGACGCCGATGGCAACGACCAGGGCGGCGTGCGATACCCAGACATACAAGTCCCGCTAGGAACTTATCTCGGCTGGGCGTTAAGAAGAACCGGCTTCGCCGAAGGAGAGCTACTTTCCACCAACGGCTGTATCGTTACCTTTGCGCGCACTAAGGCAGAGCGCGAAGCCAAAGGCGATCCGCGACTCTCTATCGAAGAACGTTATGCGAGTCATGACGCATATGTGGGGGCGGTGAAACGTGCGGTAGATGGTCTGGTGAAACAGGGATTGATGCTGCAAGAAGACGGCGAACGGTACATCGAGGCAGCGCAGAAAAAGAATCCGCTCGATCCGTCGGTGCCACTGGAACCGCTGGTGACGGCGGGGCGGGAAGACTAACGTCCGAAGTCAATGCGATCAAGTAGAGTCAGGAATCGAAGATGGGCCAGAAAAATTTTTCGGGTAGTTGGCGCGGCGTCGTAGGCGTTATCAAACCCACTTATCGACCGGGTTCCCTTGAAGAATTCATCCGACTTCTGCCCGAAGGGATCGGCGTGATCCCGAAGTTCGTCGGCGTCAGTGAAGGGCTCGAGAAGGAATTTGTCGACGGATTTGCGGCGGCTGAGAAGATGATTGCCGAATTAGCGGAAATGAAAGTGGATCTCATTCATCCCGAAGGCGCGCCCCTTTTCGTCCAGAAGGGCTATGTTCGATCGGAGGAGATAGTCAGAGAGCTGGAAGAGAAATATTGCATTCCGGTTGTCACGACGGGAATGGTCTTGGTCGAGGCAGCGAGGGCGCTCGGCATCAAGAAGTTGCTTGTCATCAGCTCCTATGACGATGGGAACAGCAGCGGCCGGCTAGCGAAATACTTCAGTTATTTCTCCGACGCGGGATTTCAGGTGCCAACCGTAGAAGGCTTTCCGGTTGGGTTTGCCGATATAGGGAGCGTCTCTCCGTACGAGGCTTACGCCTTCGCTCGAAACCTTTATTGCAAATATCCGGAGAGCGATGGGCTTTGCTTGATTGGTTCGGGGTGGCGCGTTTTGGATGTGGTTCCGCTCTTGGAACAGGATCTTCAGATTCGAGTGGTCTGCGCCGTCGCGGCCAGGGTTTGGGCGATACAAAAAAGATTGCACGTCAGGCAGCCGGTCACGGGTCGCGGGCTTTTGCTTGAGACTATGCCATAGGCCAAAAGATGATACGACGTAAATCCATCGTAGTGAAAATAGGGCTTTTGCTATCTATGGGTTTGTCTCTAATGCCCAGACTCGCGCCGGCTTCGCAGTGGAAGGAGCGGGCGGAAGTCGAAAAAAAGATGATTTGGTTTACAACCATCGGGTCGGCTGACGCGAAAATGCTGATAGATCATTTTCGCCAGCGTTACCCCAAAGTAACGGCCGAGTATTTCCGTACCGGGGGTCCTCAGTTGGTTGAGCGAATCTTCACCGAAGCCCGGGCGGGGAAGCATCTCTGGGATGTCTTTATGAATTCGGCGATCTATACGCAGCTCCTTAGTGACAAGGGGATGCTGGCCGTCTACGACTCTCCCGAGTCCCGATTTTACCGCGACGGATATAAAGATCCGCGAGGCACGTGGACATCGATTTACACAAACTATGCGGTGGCGGGATATAACACCAGATTAGTCACTAAAGAAGAAGTGCCAAAATCTTATACCGATCTCTTGAAGCGGACTTGGTCTGGACAGATCGGCCTGGACGCGAAATCCTATGAATGGTTTGCCGTCGTGATCCGGGGGCTGGGAATGGAAAAGGGACTGAGTTTCATGCGGCAATTGGCAAAGAACAAAGTCCAATTACGCAACGGTCGGGAACTGGTTGCACAGTTAGTCGCCGCCGGAGAGTTCAAGCTCGCCTTGACGGCCTACTCGCAAAATTATGAAACGCTTAAACTCGGGGGCGCGCCCGTGGACTGGGTTGCGCTCGATCCCGTCTATGCCAATATCCATCCTGTCGGGCTTTCAGTCAAAGCGCCCAATCCAAACGCGGGAAAACTTTTTATCGATTTCTTGCTGTCCAAGACAGGCCAGGAGATCCTACGCGCCCAAAGGCGTATTCCGGACCGAATCGACACGCCGCCGGAGGTTGCACGCCTCACTGAGGGGATCAAACCAGCCTTTGGTTCGGCGGAAATGTACGGTGACTTCAACCGCTATATCAAACTGTTTCAGGAAACGTTCGTCGCAAACTAATAAATCGTCGAACTTGTCTAGACTGATTGCCGGGGAGATTGAGGGGGGGAATCGATGATACTCCGACGTCGATGCCACACGGGCTAACGGTTCTCGCCAACTCGATTGCGCTTGTGAACTCAGGGCCGTCGCGATGATTCCGTTGCCTGATATATTCGGTTGGTAGCGCTAATTGCCAAAAAAAAGGGCGGAGAGAATTTTTCTCTCCGCCCTTGAGCCGCTAGGTTACCTGCGCGATCACTTCGTGAACTTGAAATTCGTCCAGTGAACAGTGCCGTCGCTTAGCTTAACCACCAATTGGCGGCACTTATTGCCCCACCCCTTGTCGGTCTTCCAGACGTAGATGTACTGGCCTGTAGTCGAATCATAGCTGAGACTGCTCCCTCCGGCCGTAACGGTCTCGTCTACGAGATCTTGCGGCACCGAAGCGTCACAAGCGCCCTCGAACGAGGCCGGATAACCGGCTGCGAAGATGTTGAGCCCCTGGTAGCCGTCAAGGCTGAATTTCACCGGGACCGCGCTCCCCGCTTTGACAACGTTTAACGTCGGATAGTTATCGACGGGACGAAAGAACCCGGTGAAGTTATATCCGAACTTGGGCGCGATCGTGTGGGTTGCCGTCACGTTGTTGAAGGTGTAGGTCGTCACCGCTCCCACCGAGCTCCCGTCGACCAGCACGTCCAGCACTATGT